>JAKONS010000545.1 GCA_022701845.1 Burkholderiaceae bacterium | reverse complement strand
GCACAGGGCGGGTAGAGAGAACCGGAAAGCCTGGGTCATCGATCAATTGCTCCACGCTGGAAGCGGGCAGTATCGCGCCAAAAAAGCAAAGGGCGGCCGAAGCCGCCCTGGGGAGATCGCCGAAGCGAATCGTCCTGTCGGATTACAGCGAGTAGTACATGTCGAACTCGACCGGATGGGTCGCCATGCGGAAACGCGTGACTTCCTGCATCTTCAGCTCGATGTACGCATCGATATACGAGTCGGTGAAGACACCACCCTTGGTCAGGAAGGCGCGATCCTTGTCGAGGTGCTCGAGGGCCTGGTCCAGGCTGTGGCAGACGGTCGGGATCAGCGCGTCTTCTTCCGGCGGCAGATGGTAGAGATCCTTGGTGGCGGCTTCGCCTGGGTGGATCTTGTTCTCGACGCCGTCGAGACCGGCCATCAGCAGCGCAGCGAAACCCAGGTACGGGTTCATCAGCGGATCGGGGAAACGCGCTTCGACGCGGCGGCCCTTCGGGTTGGCCACGAACGGGATGCGGATCGAGGCGGAACGGTTCTTGGCGGAGTACGCCAGCTTCACCGGGGCTTCGAAGCCGGGAACCAGCCGCTTGTAGCTGTTGGTGCCGGGGTTGGTGATGGCGTTCAGGGCACGTGCGTGCTTGATGATGCCGCCGATGTAGTACAGCGCGAAGTCCGACAGACCGGCATAGCCGTCACCGGCGAACAGGTTCTTGCCGTCTTTCCAGACCGACTGGTGCACGTGCATGCCGGAGCCGTTGTCGCCGACGGTCGGCTTGGGCATGAAGGTGGCGGTCTTGCCGTAGGCGTGGGCCACGTTGTGGATCACGTACTTCTGCAGCTGGACCCAGTCGGCGCGCTGGATGAGCGTGCTGAACTTGGTGCCGAGTTCCATCTGGCCGGCATTGGCCACTTCATGGTGATGCACTTCGACCGGGATGCCCAGGCCTTCGAGCACCAGGCACATCTCGGAGCGCATGTCCTGGAAGCTGTCGACCGGGGGAACCGGGAAATAGCCGCCCTTGACCGCCGGGCGATGGCCGGTGTTGCCGTGCTCGTATTCCTTGTCGGTGTTCCAGGACGCTTCTTCCGAGTCGATCTTGACGAAGCAACCCGACATGTCGTTCTTCCAGCGCACGCTGTCGAAAACGAAGAATTCCGGTTCCGGTCCGAAGTAGGCGGTGTCGCCCAGGCCGGACGCCTTCATGTAGGCTTCTGCGCGCTTGGCGAGCGAACGCGGATCGCGCTCGTAGGCCTTGCCGTCAACCGGATCGATGACGTCGCAGGTCAGGATCATCGTCGGCTCTTCGAAGAACGGATCGATGTTGGCGGTGTTCGGGTCGGGCATGAGCTGCATGTCCGACGCTTCGATGCCCTTCCAGCCGGCGATGGACGAACCGTCGAAGGCGTGGCCGGAGGTGAACTTGTCTTCGTCGAAGTGCGAAACCGGCACGGTGACGTGTTGTTCTTTGCCGCGGGTATCGGTGAAGCGGAAGTCAACAAACTTGACCTCGTTCTCTTTCACCATCTTCATCACGTCTGCGACGGTCTTGGCCATCAGGAATCTCCAGATAAGTTGAATGCGCGTTGAAAAGCTTTAAGGGCTATCGGCAGGAAGCGATGCAGTTTCTATGCCAAACCTGGTGCACAAGCCCCTGCACGCAACGCACGATTGTGCCGGCAAACGGTTACGCCGCCTTCCATTTGCACACGCCGCACGAGCAAAAACCGGGGCGGCGACATGCACCGCAATGAGGAATTCGCCTGCATCCAATTGGTGCGCACCTAGCGCACCAATTCGGGGCCCAGCTTCGATCCGAGCGTGTGCAAGCCCGCCAGGAGCTGAGGATAGGCCGCACGCACCGCCACCGTTTCTCCCTTGACGCCGAGTTCGATATGGCGCCCGTGCACCGGATGGTCGACGCTCGGCAGGCTGAACACCTTCACCTCCGGATGCGCCTCTTCGATCTGCACCATCAAGGGGGTCAGCAGCGATTCCATGGCGCCGTACACCACCACCGATCGCTCCTCGAAAGCGGTGCGATGGAACAGATGCGCATAGTGCCGGTCGAGCACCCACTCGATCATCGGCCACGCCATCACCGGAAAACCGGGAACGCAGTGCACCTCGCTGCCGCCGGGACCACGGCTGGAAAAGCCGGGAATCTTGTTGTACGGATTCGGAATGATGCGGGCCTCGGCAGGGAACACGCCCATGTTGAGACGGTGCACGTTGTCGGCGCGATCGGGCTGGTAGGGCTCGCCGCTTTCGCGCGCGACGTCCTGCATCCGTTCGCGGATCAGCGCTTCGGCCTCGGGATGCAGCCGCAGCGGCTGGTCCAGGGCGCGTGCTGCCGACTGGCGGGTATGGTCGTCGGGCGTGGCGCCGATGCCGCCGCAGCTGAAGACGGGCTCGCTGCCCGCGAAAGCGCGCTTCAGGGTCGCCGTGAGGCGCTCGGGCGAATCGCCCACGTAATCGGCCCACGCGAGTCGGAGCCCGCGCGCAGACAGCAGTTCGATCACCTTGGGCAGGTGTTTGTCACTGCGTTTGCCGGAAAGAATCTCGTCGCCGACGATGATGAGGCCGAAGCCCGTATGCGCGGTCTCGCCGGAGGTCGGCGAAGTGGATGCTGAGGATGTGTTCGGAGAGGTCATCCGACGATCCTAGCTGCAGCAATGCACGCTTGCCAGCGCAACGCGCGGTTGCACATTGCGCCTTTAAGCGCGCCCCCACAGGCGTTTGAGCCCGAGCCACTGCTGCGACCAGAAACCGTCGCCGTAATCGCGCACCCTGCCCTCCGCGTCCGCCTCCACCTGGTCGCGGATGCCGGTCGGATCGAAGCGCACGGTGAAATCCGCGGTGCGAAACAGGACGTCCCACCACGGCAGCAGTACACCGAAGTTGCAACCGCCATACGCGGTGCCGACCTGCGGCACGGCATCGTGCTCGTGACCACCGACCGGCGTGCTGCGCGCGGCGGCGTCGTCCGCCGCCAACGGCCATTCGTGGCCGATCCCGATGCTGTGGTGGCGCCGGTGGAAACGCGGACTCACCCAGAGCCGCTCGCCGATACGCCCGAACCAGACGCGCAGGTTGGCATGCTGCAGGCTTTCGCTCAGCTGGCTCAGCACCACCACCGCGATGAACTGGCTGGGCGCCACGCCGATGAGCTGGGCGACGACGACCACGATGGTGTCGTGCAGCAACTGATCGAGCAGATGGTTGCGGTTGTCGCTCCACATCGTCATCTGGCGCTGCGAATGGTGGAGCGCGTGCAGCTTCCACCACCATTCGACCTGGTGCTGGCCACGATGGATCCAGTACTCGACGAAATCGAAGATCACGATGTAGAGCAACAGGCTGACCCAGGCGATGTCGGTCACGCCGGGCCAGAGATCGTCCAGCTGGAAGGTGTGCAGGCCCTGCACCTTGAGCCAGCCGAATGCCTCGTCGAACAATGGGCCCACCGCGAGAAACAGCACCACCCGGAACAGGCCCAGGCGGTAGACCAGGGTGTAGAGGATGTCGATGCGGATGGCGCGGCGGTCATGCACCGGCTCGGCCGGCCGCCAGCGCTGCAGCGGACCCAGCACCGCCACCAGAATGGCGATTTCCAGGATGCCGATCAGCAGCCAGCCGACCGCGTCGTAGGCGTCCTCGATCTGGCTCGACATGCCGAGCCAGAACATCGCGGGTTGCACCGCCGATTCGAACAGCCACTGCTGGGCCGCGGAAAAAAGATTGGCGAAAAA
>JAKONS010000542.1 GCA_022701845.1 Burkholderiaceae bacterium | reverse complement strand
TCGGCGTGGTCACCAGCAGCAGGTGGCCGTCGGGCTCGCCGCGCGCCACGAAGCTCGCGCCGATGGCGCCGCCGGCACCGGCCCGGTTGTCCACGATGACGCTCTGGCCCAGCGCCTTTTCCAGGGCTGGCGCGATGGTGCGGGCCACCACGTCGAGGTTGCCGCCGGGCGCGAACGGCACCACCAGGGTGATCGGCCGGGCCGGAAAACGGTCGGCTGCCGAGGCGGGGGCCGGCAAGCCGGCGATAGCGACGGCGGCGCAGCCCAGCGCCACCGCCAGGGCCCTGCCGCGGCCCAGCAGTTCTCGTCGAATCATGGTGTGTCTCCTGGTTTTTCTGTCGTCGCCGCGCGCCGTCAGGGCGGCGCGCCGGCTCAGCGCGCCGCTCTCAGGTGGCGTAGCTGGGGTCCATGCGGTCGAGCTTGCGCAGCAGCGCCGGCCACTCCATCACGCCGTAGGGGCGGCGGGTGCCGGGCTGGTAGTTGTTCCAGGTTTCCTCCAGCACCTGCTGCGGCACCTGCTGCAGCGGCACGCCGCAGGCCATGGCGGCCAGCTGCGAGCGGCAGGCCAGCTCCAGGCGGTGCATCCAGTTGAAGGCCTCGCCGACGGTGCGGCCGACGGTGAGCACGCCGTGGTTGCGCAGCACCAGCGCCTCGCCGGTGCCGAGGTCGGCCACCAGCGATTCCTGCTCGGCGGTGTCGAGCACCACGCCCTGGTAGTCGTGGTAGCCGATCTTCAGGAAGCGCATGCCGGTCTGGGTCATCGGCAGCACGCCGCATTCCAGCGACGACACCGCCATCGAGGCCCAGCTGTGGGTGTGGATCACGCAGGCCACTTCCGGGCGGGCATGGTGCACCGCGCTGTGGATCACGTAGCCGGCCTTGTTCACCCCGTAGTCGAGCGCGCCGAAGTCGGGCTTGGCCAGGATGGTGCCGTCGTGGTCCACCTTGATCAGGCTGGAGGCGGTGATCTCCTCGTACATCATCCCGTAGGGGTTGATGAGGAAGGCGCCGTCCTCGCCCGGCACCCGCGACGAGATGTGGTTGGCCATCATGTCGGCCATCTCGTAGTGCTCGATCAGCCGGTAGCAGGCGGCCAGGTCGACCCGGGCCTGCCACTCCGCCGGGCTGCATTGGTCTTTCATCGATTCGATGCGGATGTCGGTCATGGGGTGCGGTCTCCTGCGGGGGATGGGGCGCCGGTCATTCGGCGGTGATCTTGCGTTCGCGCACCAGCTTGCCCCACTTCTCCGATTCCGAGCGCATGAAGGCGGTCATCTCGGGGCGGGTGGTGGGCTGGGGCGTCAGGCCGTGCTTGTTGAGCGCGTCGCGCACGCCCGGGTCCTTGAGCACCTTGACGATCTCGACGTTCCAGCGGTCGAGTATCGGCACCGGCGTCTTGCCGGGCGCCACGAACGCGTACCAGTTGAGCGCCTCGAAGCCCGGGTAGCCGGCTTCCGACACGGTGGGGATGTTGGGCAGGTAGGCCGGCCGGGTCAGCCCGGTGGTGGCCAGCGGCACCAGCTTGCCGGCCTCGACCTGCGGCATCGCGGTGGGCGGCGCCGAGAAGTACGAGGCGACACGCTCGCCCAGCAGGTCCTGCAGGGCCGGTGCGCCGCCCTTGTAGGGGATGTGGGTCATGTCGATGCCGGCGCGCTGGTTGAACAGTTCGCCCGCCAGGTGCGAGGCCGAGCCGGGGCCGGTGGAGGCGAAATCGACGCTGCCGGGCTTCTTCTTCGACAGCTCGACGAACTGCGCCAGCGTGCTCACGCCCAGGCCCTTGTGCACCACCAGCACGTTCGGGAAGTTGACCCCGCCCGAGACCGCCGCCAGGTCCTTGAACGGGTCGTAGGGCAGCTTCATCAGGTGCGGCGCGATGGTCAGCGGGCCGACCGAGCCGAACAGCAGCACGCTGCCGTCGGCCGCCGCGTTGGCGACGTACTGGTGCGCGATGTTGCCGCCGGCGCCGCCCTTGTTGTCGACCACCACCGACTGGCCGATGTTCTCGCTGAGCTTCTTGGCGATCAGGCGGGCGGCCGCGTCGGCGGCGCCGCCGGGCGCGAAGCCGACGACCAGCGTCACCGGTTTCTTGGGCGGGAAATCCTGGGCGTGGGCGGCGGTGGTGCCGAGGGCGGCGATGACGCCGATGGCGGCCAAGGCAGCGGGGAGCAGTCTTCTGGTGAACATGGTGTCGTCTCTTTCGTGGGATCTCAGTCGCTGCCCAGCTGCAAACGGTTGGGCAGTCGTTTTTCTATCGCGAATTTGAGCAACGCGGCACTGCGGAAAATGCCGTGTGCGAACTTGCCGTAGGGCAGGGTCAGGAACAGCGCCATCACCACGCCCAGGTGCACCGCCAGCAGCAGGCCCATGGCCGAGGTGTCGCGCAGCACCAGCAGCGCCAGGCCGGTGGCGCTGGTCAGCAGCAGCAGGGCGATGAAGCCGCGGTCCATCGGCCGCTGCGAGGTGTCGCCGTGTTGCGGGTCGCGCCGCAGGTTGAGCCACAGCAGCCCGGTCGGGCCGATCAGCAGGCCGATGCCGCCGAGGGTGCCCAGCACCACCGGCAGGCTGGTCAGCGCATAGGGCGCGTGCAGGTCGAGCAGGTAGTGGTAGAGCGTGGCCACGCTGGTGGCGGCGAAGCACAGCATGAAGCCGTAGAAGGTGAAGTGGTGGAAGCGCCGGCGCAGCAGGGTGAACTTGTCGTCGGCCTCGTTGCAGCCTTCGCCGTGGCCGCCGCCCAGGTATTTCAGGCGCAGCGCGGCATGCGCGGCTTCGGCGGCGGCCGGCCCGCGCACCTCGGCCACGGTGGGGCCGCGGCTGGACTGCGGCTCGACCGCGGGCGACACCTCGCGCCAGAAGCGGCGCACGCCCAGGCCCAGCGCCAGGATCACGTAGAGGAACACCACGCCGAACACCGCGGCCAGGAAGTTGTGCGGAAAGATGGCGTAGAAGTTGCCGGCCAGCGGCTCGTGCAGCAGCGGCCCGCCCATCGCCATGCCCAGCACCAGGAAGGCCGCCAGCCCCACCGCCAGCGCCATCGACAGGGTCAGGCCCTGGCGCTGGTAGAGCGCACCCAGCGCGGGTGGCCAGGCGTAGTCATGGTAGGTCTGCACCCGCACCTCGGCCATCGCCTTGGGCACGTTCACCGCGAACTCGTGCGGCGGCGCGTACTGGCAGGCATGCAGGCAGGCGCCGCAGTTGTGGCAGAGGTTGGCCAGGTAGTGGGTGTCGGCGCGGCCGAACTCCAGGCGGCGGGTCATCGCCGGGAACACTGCGCAGAAGCCTTCGCAGTAGCGGCAGGCGTTGCAGATCTGCAGGATGCGCGCCACCTCGGCCTCGCCCGCCGACAGCGGCATGGCCGCCGGCCGGATCGGGATCACCCGCGGGTTCACCGTGGCGCGGCCCTCGATGCCGACGGCGTCGTTTTCTTCTCGTACCTGGCCGATCAAGTCAGACAGCGGTTGCATAGGCCATTTCCTCGGCGAATTCAGGATGTTCGAAACCGGCCGAGCGCGCCGCGCCCACCCCGGCGATACGGCCGAAGGCGGTACCGATGCTCATGCCGACACCGGCGGTGTAGCCCTTGCCCAACACGTTGCCGGCCATCATTTCCCCGGCCACGAACAGGTTCTCGCACGGCTTGTCGCCGAAGCGCACCGCCGAGGTCTCGTCGACCTTCAGGCCCAGGTAGGTGAAGGTGATGCCGGGGCGCAGCGGGTAGGCGTAGAACGGGGCGGTGTCGAGCGGGCGCGCCCAGTGCGTCTTGGCGGGCGTCACGCCCTCGGTGTGGCAGTCGTCCAGGGCGGTGTGGTCGAAGGTGCCGACGCGGCAGGCGGCGTTGTAGTCGCCGACCGTCTTCATGAAGGCCGGCACGTCCAGGCCGACCAGGCCGGCGAGCTCTTCCAGGGTGTCGGCGCGGGTGCCGTCGAACACCGGCGGCATGAAGCGGCCGATGGCCTTCTGGTCGATGATCGAATAGGCGATCTGCCCCGGCTGCTGGGCCACCAGGCGGCCCCAGATGGCGTAGC
>JAKONS010000520.1 GCA_022701845.1 Burkholderiaceae bacterium | reverse complement strand
TTTGCGGGCGGTGCCGACACCGATGTGCTTCCGAAGCGTCGCCCGCCCGGCGTCTCGCGCGACGAATGGGCAGCGTTGAAAAAGGCGCACTACTCGGTAGAAGCGGAACCCGGAGGACTGCGTTACCTGCTGATCGACATCGACGGCCGTGGTCGGCGTGACCTCGCAGTGCACGCGTACGTGGGCGGTACCGGGCTGTGGGAGTACACCTATTTTCTGCGTCGTGAGGGCGACCGCTTCGTCTGCGCACCCGGCTGCAAGGATTACGACGAGTCGAACCTATATTCGGTCAACGGCCGAGGCGCCGCCCAGGACGGCCAGTGGGTCAGGCTGCAAGGCCGTGTCTATTTGGCTTTCTTCAATGGTGCGTACGGCATCGACAATGTCTACCTGCTCCGTCCGGGAAAGCTGAACCGGGTCGTCGCGCATCTGGCAGTGCGCTATCGGTACCGGTTCTCGGTAGCTCCCGACGCTTCGAAAAGCACCCGCGTCGACCTCACTCCCGAGCAAAAAGCGCAGCTGCAGCAAACGCTGGATGGTGTCGAGCCGGGAGCCGGTTCCGTCGGCTGCCCCGCCCCGGCGGGTGCGGACGAGTCCACGATCGCTGACTACGGCGCGTTCAATCCAGGGCATTACACGGTGGAAATAGCCGGTAATTTTCCGGTCTGGTTTGGCGAGCAGTGCCGGTTGGGGCAGCTGATCGACTGGTTCGGAAGCTATGGCAAAGATGGTCTTTACGCCTCGCTGAGCCTGAGGACGCCGGGCGGCGCCAGCGACAGCGAAGAGGAATTCGACGTAACCGCCCGACGCCGGATCGAGCGGATCTTTATCGACATGGCTGCCCGCCCCTAGCAAGACCACCTTGCGCATCCGACGTCGAACGCCGGACGCGCGTGCCTACCGGAGGCCGGCGGGCGACGCGGACACGGCGCGCAGCCCCAGATAGCGCGCCAGGTAACGCCCGGTATGGCTCGCCGGGCTCGCCGCTACGTCTTCCGGCGTGCCCTGCGCCACCACCGTGCCGCCGCCGGCGCCGCCTTCGGGGCCCATGTCGATCACCCAGTCGGCGGTCTTGATGACGTCGAGGTTGTGCTCGATCACCACGATGGTGTTGCCTGCGTCGCGCAGCTGGTGCAGCACCTGCAGCAGCAGGGCGATGTCGGCGAAATGCAGGCCGGTGGTGGGCTCGTCGAGCACATAGAGGGTGCGGCCGGTGTCGCGCTTGGAGAGCTCCAGCGCCAGCTTCACCCGCTGCGCCTCGCCGCCCGACAGGGTGGTGGCGGCCTGGCCGAGCGTGATGTACGACAGCCCCACCTCGAGCAGCGTCTGCAGCTTGCGGGCGATGGTGGGCACCGCGGCGAAGAAGCCGGCGGCCTCCTCCACCGTCATCGCCAGCACCTGGGCGATGTTGCGGCCCTTCCACTGCACCTCCAGCGTCTCGCGGTTGTAGCGGGCGCCGCGGCAGACGTCGCAGGGCACGTACACGTCGGGCAGGAAATGCATCTCGACCTTCACCATGCCGTCGCCCTGGCAGGCTTCGCAGCGGCCGCCGGCGATGTTGAAGGAGAAGCGCCCCGGGCCGTAGCCGCGCTCCTTGGCAGTGTTGGTCTCGGCCATCAGCTCGCGGATCGGGGTGAACAGGCCGGTGTAGGTGGCCGGGTTGCTGCGCGGGGTGCGGCCGATCGGCGACTGGTCGACGTTGATGACCTTGTCGAAATACTCCAGCCCCTCGATCGTCTCGTGGTCGGCCGGCTCGTCGTGGGCACGGTGGATCTGCCGCGCCGCCGCGGTGTAGAGCGTGTCGTTGACCAATGTGCTCTTGCCCGAGCCCGAGACACCGGTGACGCAGGTGAACAGGCCGACCGGAAAGTCGACGGTGACGCCTTTGAGGTTGTGCCCGCGCGCGCCCACCACCCGCAGCGACTGCAGGCCGTCGCGCCCGGCGGTGGGCATGGGCCGGCGAAAGCGCGCCGGCGGGTCGTCGGCGCGGGGCGCGGCCTGGGCGGCGCCGATTGGTAGCCAGGCGGTGCGGTGCACCGGCACCGCGATGGAGCGCCGGCCGGAGAGGTAGTCGCCGGTGAGCGACTGCGGGTTGGCCGACACCTCGTCGTAGGTGCCCTGCGCCATCACCCGGCCGCCGTGCACGCCGGCGCCGGGGCCCATGTCGACCACATGGTCGGCGGCGCGGATCATGTCCTCGTCGTGCTCGACCACGATCACGCTGTTGCCGATGTCGCGCAGGTGGCGCAGCGTGGCGATGAGGCGGTCGTTGTCGCGCTGGTGCAGGCCGATGCTGGGCTCGTCGAGCACGTACATCACGCCGGTCAGGCCGGAGCCGATCTGCGAGGCCAGCCGGATGCGCTGGGCCTCGCCGCCGGAGAGCGTCTCGGCGCTGCGGTCCAGGCTCAGGTAGTTCAGGCCGACGTCGTTCAAGAACTGCAGCCGCAGGCCGATCTCGCGCACGATCTTGCCGGCGATCTCGGCCTTGGCGCCGGTCAGCGTGAGGCTGCCCGACCAGGCCTGGCTGTCGCGCAGCGTCATGCGGGCGACGTCCTGCAGCGCGAGCGCGCCGGGGCCTTCGCCCAGGCGCACATGGCGCGCCTCGATGCGCAGGCGCGCACCGCCGCAGCCCGGGCAGGCCTGGGTGCCGCGGTAGCGCGCCAGCTCGTCGCGCACCGCCGGCGAATCGGTTTCGCGCCAGCGCCGCTGCATGTTGGGAATGATCCCTTCGAACACATGCTTGCGGCTGAGCTTGCGCCCGCCGGCGCCGCCTTCGGGGCTGTAGCCGAAGCGGATCTCCTCGGTGCCGGAGCCGTGCAGCAGCACCTGCCGCACCGCCTCCGGCAGCGCCTCGAAGGCGGTGTCGATGTCGAAGCGGTAGTGCGCCGCCAGGCTCTCCAGCATCGTGAAATAGAAGGCGTTTCGGCGATCCCAGCCCTTGACTGCGCCGGAGGCCAGGCTGAGGCTGGGAAACGCCACCACCCGCGCCTCCTCGAACACCTCCAGCACGCCCAGGCCGTCGCAGTCGGGGCAGGCGCCGACCGGCGAATTGAAGGAGAACAGCCGCGGCTCCAGCTCGCTGATCGACCAGCCGCAGATCGGGCAGGCGAAGCGCGCGTTGAACAGGTGCTCGCGCCCGCCGTCCATCTCCAGCGCGATGACCCGGCCGGCGCCCTCGGTGCCGCCCACCCGCAGCGCCGCCTCGAAGCTCTCGGCCAGGCGCTGGCGGAATTCGGCGCGCGCCTGCGGGTCGGTGTCGGGCCGCACCTTCAGCCGGTCGATCACCACGTCGATGTCGTGCTTCTCGGTTTTCTTCAGGGCCGGCAGGTGCTCGTGCTCGACCACCGCGCCGTCGACCCGGAAGCGCACATAGCCCTGCGACTGCATCTCGGCGAACACGTCGGCGAACTCGCCCTTGCGGGCGCGCGCCACCGGCGCCAGGATCATCAGCCGGGTGTCGTCGGGCAGCGCCAGCACCGCGTCCACCATCTGGCTGACCGTCTGCGAGGTGAGCGGCACGCCGTGTTCGGGGCAGTGCGGCGTGCCGGCGCGGGCATACAGCAGGCGCAGGTAGTCGTGGATCTCGGTGACGGTGCCGACGGTGGAGCGCGGGTTGTGGCTGGTGGCCTTCTGCTCGATGCTGATGGCGGGCGACAGGCCCTCGATCAGGTCGACGTCGGGCTTGTCCATCAGCTGCAGGAACTGCCGGGCATAGGCCGACAGGCTCTCCACGTAGCGACGCTGGCCCTCGGCGTACAGGGTGTCGAAGGCCAGGCTCGACTTGCCCGAACCCGACAGCCCGGTGATCACCACCAGCGCGTTGCGCGGCAGGTCGAGATCGATGTTCTTGAGGTTGTGGGTGCGGGCGCCGCGGATGCTGATGCGCTGCTCCCGCAGCAGCTGGCCCAGGTAGGCCGGAGCGGCCTGCACCGTCGGTTCGGGCGCGGGCGGTGCTGCATCGTCGGGTCGTCGTGGCTGGCTCAAGATGGGCGCGCTGCGGGCGTACGGGAAGTAACCGGCCATGATAGCCGGCAGGCCCCGCCCGGCCGGCCGGCTCCCCCGGAGGCCCTACCGGGCGCTGGCCCCGCTCACACCACCGGCGGCGGCTGGGTATCGGCCACCACCCGGTTGCGGCCGGCGCGCTTGGCGGCGTAGAGCGCCTCGTCGGCGCGGCCCATCAGCGTGGGCAGGTTGCGGCAGGCCGGGTAGTGGGCGATGCCGGCGCTGAAGCTGGCCGAGAAGCCGGCGTCCTCGCAGCCGTGCACCAGCGCGGCGAAGCCCTCGCGCAGCGTGTCGACCACCTGCAGCGCTTCGTCCGGGCCGCAGTTGAACAGCAGCAGCGCGAACTCCTCGCCGCCGTAGCGGCCCACCATGTCGGTGGCGCGCAGGCGCTGGCGCAGGTGCCGGGTCAGGCTCAGGATGACCTTGTCGCCCATGCCGTGGCCGTAGGTGTCGTTGATGCGCTTGAAGTGGTCGATGTCGATCAGCGCATAGGCCATCGGCGTGTCCAGGCGCGCGGCCTGCTGCAGGAACTGCTGCAGCAGCGCCTTGGTCTTGCCGTGGTTGTACAGCCCGGTCATGCTGTCTTCTTCCATCAGCCGGCGCAGGCCGCGGTAGCGCTTGGCCTTCTGGGTGACCACGTTGTAGAGCAGGTCGGTGGCCACCGGCTTGAGCAGCAGGTCGTCGGCGCCCAGGCGCATGGCCTCGTTCTGCGCCACCGGGTCGGTCTCGCCGGTCAGGAAGACGATCGGCACCGATTCGAAGGCCTTGTGCTGCCGGATGATCTGCGCGACCTCCAGCCCGGTGCAGCCCGGCATGTGGATGTCGAGCAGCAGCACGTCGGGCACGAAGAATTCCAGCACCTCCAGCACCTTGTGCGGCTGGCTCAGGATGCCGAGCTGGATGTCGGCGAACGGCGCCATGGCGCGGCGGATGCCGGCCAGCACGGTGCGCGAGTCGTCGAGGATCAGCAGCCGGTAGGGCGGCTCCTCCACCGGGAACGCCAGCGGGTCGATCACCGGCAGCAGCGCCTCCATGGTGAGCGGCGCCACGAAGAAGAAACGCGCCCGCCGGCGCACCGCCTGCAGCCGCAGCGCGTAGTCGCTCTGCCGCGCCACCGCGCACCAGGCGATGCCGCGCCGGTCGAGCTCGGCCACCGTGGCATCCACCACGGCGCCGAAGCCGGCGTCCACATCCACCAGCACCGCCGCCGCCGGCCCGTCGGTGGCCGCCGCCAGCGCCGACAGCGCATCGGCATGCAGCGCCAGCCGCAGGCCGTAATGCGCCATGTGCGGCCTGATGTGCGCCGCGATCGCGGGCGGGTCCGGCGCGAACACCACCACCAGCGGCGCATCGCCGGCACGGGGCGGGCTGGGCAGCCGGGGCGGATGCGCCGCCGGGCTGCCGGCGGGCTGGCGCATCGCCTGCTCGACCGCCGGCAGCATCGCGTCGATCAGCGCCAGGTCGGAGGGCTGGGGGTCGGACACCGACTCCAGGAAATTGAGCAGCGGCGCCAGCGCCACGCCGATGCCGGGCAGGCCGTGCTCGGCGGTGTGGGCCATGAGCTGGTCGCAGCACGACACGAAAGCGCTCCAGTGCCGGGGGTCGGTCGGATGGCGCCGCAGACCGGCCCAGACATGGGCGAGATCGATCCACCACTGCTCGACTTCGGAAGAATGGACACGCATCCAAAAATTACAGCATGCCTGCCGAATTTTGGGTAGCGAGGGGGCACGGAGTAACGACTTCGTCTTACGCGCGGGCCACGACGGCGGCGAACGCGGCGAGCGCCGTGCGGATCGGGGCAGACCCCGGGCGGACGGCGGCAGGATTGGCGGACAATGCCGCGTTGCCTCCGGGCGTGGATCCGACCCGGCGCACGCCGGCCCCGCTTGCCATGCCCGCGACGCCCCGCCCCCTCCCGCTCCGATCGCCGTTCCTGGCCGCTTTCCGCACTCATCCTGTCCCGGTGTCCGTGTCCTCCCCGCCCACCTCCGCCGCCTCGCACGCCGGCGCCGACGCCTCCGGCCGCATGACGGCCGTCGAGCGGCGCGCCAGCGTGTCGCTGGCCTCGATCTTCGGCCTGCGGCTGCTCGGCCTGTTCCTGGTGCTGCCGGTGTTCGCCCTGGAGGCGCGGCGCTACCCCGGCGGGGACGATCCGGCGCTGGTGGGCCTGGCGATGGGCATCTACGGCCTGACCCAGGCCTTCCTGCAGATGCCCTTCGGCCTGGCGTCCGACCGCTTCGGCCGCAAGCGGGTGATCGTCGTCGGGCTGGTGGTGTTCGCCGTCGGCAGCTTCGTCGCCGCCTTCGCCGACAGCCTGCACGGCCTGGTGATCGGCCGGGCCATCCAGGGCGCGGGCGCGGTTTCGGCGGCGGTCACCGCGCTGCTGGCCGACCTCACCCGCGACACGGTGCGCACCAAGGCGATGGCGCTGGTCGGCGGCAGCATCGGGCTGGTGTTCGCGCTGGCGCTGGTGGGCGCGCCGGCGCTGTCGGCGCATATCGGGCTGTCGGGGCTGTTCGCGCTGACCGGGCTGCTGGCGCTGGCCGGCATCGCCACCACCGTCTGGTGGGTGCCGGCCGAGCCGGCGCACCCGCGCCACGGCGCGCCGGGTGCGCACGGCCTCTCCGGCGGGCTGGCCGGGCTGTGGGCGCAGCGCGATCTGCTGCGGCTGAATTTCGGGGTGTTCGCGCTGCACACGGTGCAGATGTCGATGTGGGTGGCGGTGCCGGCATTGCTGGTGCAGGCGGGGCTCGCCAAGGAGCACCACTGGTGGGTGTACCTGCCGGCGGTGGTCGCCTCCTTCGTGGTGATGGGCGCGGTGCTGTTCCCGATGGAGCGCAAGGGCCGGCTGCGCACCGCGCTGCTGGGCTCGGTCGGGCTGGTGGCGCTGGTGCAGGCCGGCCTGCTGGCGATGGCGCTCGCCGGCGCCCATGCCGCAGCCTGGGGCGTGGCGCCGCTGGGGCTGCTGCTGCTGGTGTTCTTCTGCGGCTTCAACGCGCTGGAGGCGAGCCAGCCCAGCCTGGTGTCGCGCATGGCGCCGACGGCGCTGCGCGGCTCGGCGCTGGGGGTCTACAACACGCTGCAGTCGCTTGGCCTGTTCGCCGGCGGCGCCCTGGGCGGCACGCTGGTGAAGGCCACCGGCGCGGTCGGGCTGTTCGGCGCCACCCTGGCACTGTCGCTGGTGTGGCTGGCGGTGAGCTGGGGCCTGAAGCCCGGCCGCCGCTGACCCGGTAGCGCTGCCGCGGCGGCAGCGCTCAGTCCACCTGCCGCAGCAGCGGCCGGCCCTCCGCCCAGCGGCGCAGGTTGTCCAGGAACATGTCGGCCACCCGGGCCGCGTTACCGTCCGAGAAACCGGCGCTGTGCGGCGTGGCGATCACGTTGGGCAGGCCCCACAGGGGCGAATCGGCGGGCAGCGGCTCGTGGGCGAACACGTCGAGAAACGCACCCGCCAGACGGCCGCCCTGCAGCGCCTCGATCAGCGCGGGCTCGTCGACCACCTCGCCGCGCGCCACGTTCAGCAGATGCGCGTCGGGCGGCAGCAGCGCCAGTGCCGCGGCATCGACCAGCCGGCGGGTGCGGTCGCTCAGGGGGCAGGCCAGCACCAGCCAGTCGGTGGCCGGCAGCAGCGCGCCCAGCTGCTCGAAGGCGACCGCCGGCTGCCCGGTGTCGAGCCTGCCGGCGCGGCTGCGCACCACCGACACCTGCAGGCCGAACGCTTCGAGCAGCCGCCCCACCTGCTGGCCGATCGGCCCCCAGCCGACGATGGTGGCGCGCTGCCCGGACAGGTCGCGCGGCAGCGCACCGCCGATCAGCGGCGCCCAGCGGCGTTCGCGCTGCGCCGCCATCAGCTGCGGAAAACGCCGCGCCAGCGCCAGCAGGCCGGCCACCGCGGTCTGCGCCACCACGTCGGCATTGGCGCCGGACGACGAGGTGAGCGCCACGCCGCGCGCCTTCAACTCGAGGAACACCGGCCGGTCGGCGCCCGCCGAATGGATGTGCACCCAGCGCAGCGAGGGCGCCGCGCGCAGGCAGTCGTGGAACACCCGGGTGTCGGGCTGCACCTCGTGCTTGGTCGACAGCCCGGTGACGTCGCGCGAGACGAAGGCGATGTCGGCATCGACCGTGCCCGGCCCCGGCTGCACCAGCAGATGCGGCCGGCCGGCCAGCGCCTGGCCGACCGCGTCGCCATAGCGCGCCTGGGCCTGGGCCGACAGCAGGATGCGCAGGGCGGGGGAATCTTCTTCCCCGGCGGTCGCCGGCTGCGCGCTCATTCCGCGGTGGCGCCGGACGCCTTCACGATCGCCGCCCACTTCTCGAATTCCTTCTGGGTGAAGCGCCCGAACTGCTCCGGCGTGCCGCCGACCGGGTCGGCGCCCTCGCGCACCATCTGCTCCTCGAGCGTCGGCAGGATGTCGACGACCGTCTTGTTGAGCAGCGCCACCACCGCGGGCGGCGTGCCCTTCGGCGCGAAGAAGCCGAACCAGGAGCCGGCCTCGAAGCCGGGAAAGCCCTTGGCGGCCACCGTCGGCACGCCGGGCAGCGCGCGCGAGGGCTTGCCGCTGGAAACCGCCAGCGCCCGCAGCTTGCCGGCCTTGATGTGCTGGATCACCGAGGGAATCGTGGCGAACATGAACTGCAGCCGCCCGGCCAGCAGGTCGTTGAGCGCGCCCGAGCCCTTGTAGGGCACATGCAGCGTGTCGGCGCCGATGCGCTGGCTGAGCATGTAGCTCGACAGGTGCGACGAGGTGCCGACGCCGGTGGAGCCGTAGCTCAGCTTGCCGGGGTTGGCCTTGGCATAGGCGATGAATTCCTCGAAGGTCTTGGCCGGCACCTCGTTGTTGACCACCAGCACGTTGGGCACGTCGGCGATCTGCACCACCGGCACCAGGTCCTTCAGCGGGTCGTAGCCGAGGTTCTTGTAGAGCGTCTGGTTGACCGCCATCGGGCCGACCGAGTTGACGATCAGGGTGTAGCCGTCGGCCGGCGCCCGCACCGCGGTCTCGGTGCCGATGTTGCCGCCGCCGCCGGGCTTGTTGTCGATGACGAAGCTCTGGCCGAGCTTCTCGGTCATCTTCTGGGTGACCGCCCGCGCCAGGATGTCGGTGGTGCCGCCGGCGGTGAAGGCCACCAGCACCCGCACCGGCCTGGCCGGATAGGCGGCGGGCTGGGCCTGCGCCAGCGCGGGGGCGGCCAGGGCGCAGGCGGTGGCAGCAGCGGTGGCGATGCGCAGCAGATGGCGGCGGCGGTGGGTGTCGGGACGGTTCATGGTCGGGTTCCTGCTTCGTCGGTGGCGGAATCAAGCGTGGCGGGAAAGTCGTAGAGCGCGGCCGGGTTGTCGACCAGCACGCGGCGGCGCTGCGCCGCGTCGGGCATCCAGCGCTCCAGCAGGTCCACCAGTTCGCCGTCGTCGGGCATGTGCGCCGGGTCGAAATAGTGGATGTGCGGCCAGTCGGTGCCCCACACCACCCGCCGGTCGTTGGCGGCCAGCAGGGCGCGGGCGAAGGGATCGATGTCGGCGTAGGGCGGGCCGTCCACCGTGTTGCGGTCGGCGCCGGAGATCTTGGTCCAGGCGCGGCCGTCGGCCAGCAGCCGGCAGAGCTGGCGAAAACCCGGGTCGTCCACGCCGCGCGCGGCCGACATGCGGCCCATGTGGTCGACCACCAGATCGACCCCGGTCGCCAGCAGGCGCGGTGCCAGCTCGACCAGGTCGGGCGCGTGGATCCACACCTGCGCATGCCAGCCGCGCGCGGCCATGCGGGGCGCCAGCGCCTCCAGCGCTTCCAGGCCGACGCCGTTGCGGTACACCGCCTTGCCCTCCTGGCGATAGAGGTTGAAACGCAGCCCGCGCACGCCGGCCGCGTGCCAGCGGTCGAGCTCGGCCTCGCCGGTGTCGGCATCGGCCACGAACACGCCGCGCAGGCGCTCGGGATAGGCCTGCAGCGCGGCCAGCACCGCGCCGTTGTCGGTGCCGCAGGCGCTGGCGGTGACCAGCACGCCGCGGCGCAGGCCCAGCTCGTCGAGATGCGCGACGAAGCTCGCCGGCGGGTATTCGGCCGGGGTGTAGCTGCGGTCCTCGGCCAGCGGATGGCGGTCGTAGGGGCCGAACACATGGGCGTGGCTGTCGCAGGCGTCGGCCGGCAGCGTCAGGCGCGGCGGCGTGGGGTGCGCGAGCGCGGGCAGGCAGGGTCGGGTCATGGTGCGGCGTTTCCTCGGGCCGGTGGGGTTCAGTCGGATTTCAGCTTGCCGGCGGCGGCCATCGCCACCGCGCGCTTTTCTTCCTGCTGCAGCTGGGCCTGCCAGTCGGCGGCCGAGCCGGGCCTGGCCGGGCTGCCGAGCTGGGCCAGGCGGGCGGCCACGGCCGGGTCGGCCAGCGCCTTGCGCAGCGCGGCGTTGAGCGCCTCGACCACCGCCGGCGGCGTGCCGGCCGGCGCCAGCAGGCCGCTGGCGGTGGTGGCGTCGACATCGGCGATGCCGGCCTCGCGCAGCGTCGGCACGCCGGGCAGGGCCGGATCGCGTTCGCGCGACATCACCGCCAGCGGCCGCAACGCGCCCGACTGGATATGGGTGGTCGAGCTGCTCAGCTGGTCGACCATGCTGTCGACCTGGCCGCCGATCAGGTCCACCAGCGCCGGGCCGGAGCCCTTGTAGGCAATGATGTTGAACTGCAGGTTGGCCGCGCTCTCCAGCTGGAAGATGGCGATGTGGTTGGTGGTGCCCGGCCCGCTGTGGGCCACGCTGACCTGGCCCGGCCTGGACCGCACCTCGGCCAGCAGCGCACCGATGTCGGCGAAGCGCGACTGCTTGCGCACCATCACCACCAGCGGCGTGGTGGCCATCTGGCCGATCGGCTGGAACGAGGCCAGCCTGTAGGTGGTTTTGGTCATCTGCGGCAGCACGCCCACCGCGTTCGGCGTGGTCACCAGCAGCAGGTGGCCGTCGGGCTCGCCGCGCGCCACGAAGCTCGCGCCGATGGCGCCGCCGGCACCGGCCCGGTTGTCCACGATGACGCTCTGGCCCAGCGCCTTTTCCAGGGC
>JAKONS010000491.1 GCA_022701845.1 Burkholderiaceae bacterium | reverse complement strand
GCATGTTCGCCCTGCCCTTCCTGCGCCCCTCGACCCTGCTGGTCGCGGCCCTCGCCACCAGCGTATTCGCCTCCGTGGTGCAAGCCCAGGAGCCGGTCGAAGGACCGGCGCCGCGCACGCCCCGCGTCGAGCAGAAGGTCGAACGCCTGCATGTCGAGGACGAAAGCACCCAAATCGACGAAGTCCGCTACGGCGGGCAGACCCAGAGCATCGTGGTGCAGCCGCGCGGCGCCAAGGCCTACGACGTGGCGCCGCTCGACGGCCCGCGCCGCCGCGCCTCCGATCGCGACGGCGGCTCGAACGCCGGCGGCCAGCGCACCTGGAAGATGATCGGCTTCTAGGCCGGCCGCCGCCGCCCGCGGACCCCGCCCCTCGCCGCACCGTCGTCCCCGTCACCCCCGCTTTCCACCTCCCATGGCCGTATTCACCGAAGTCTCCGAAGACGAGGCGCGCAAGCTGTTGCGCCAACTGCGCCTGGGCGAGCTGGTAGCGCTGCGCGGCATCGAAGGCGGCATCGAGAACACCAACTACTTCGCCACCGTGCAGCCCGAGCCGGCCGGCAATGCCGGCGGCGACGCGGAAGTCGTCGGCACCGTCGATTACGTGCTGACCCTGTTCGAACGCCTCACCGCCGAGCAGCTGCCCTTCTATCTCTACCTGATGCAGCACCTGGCCGCGCGCGGCATTCCGGTGCCCGACCCGGCACCCGACCGGCTCGGCAACGTGCTGCACAGCGTGCGCGGCAAGCCGGCCGCCGTGGTCAACCGCCTGCCCGGCCGCAGCCAGCTGGCGCCGCAGGCCGTGCATTGCGCGGCGGTCGGCACGATGCTGGCGCGCATGCACCTGGCCGGTCGCGACTTCTCGCGCCATCAGCCCAACCTGCGCGGCCTGGACTGGTGGAACGGCGTGGCGCCGTCGGTGCTGCCGCACCTCGATGCCGCGCAGGCCGCGCTGCTTTCCTCCGAGCTGGCCTACCAGAACCACATCGCCGCGCAACCCGACAGCGCCGCCCTGCCGCGGGGCCCGGTGCATGCCGACCTGTTCCGCGACAACGTCATGTTCGACGGCGACCAGCTCACCGGTTTCTTCGATTTCTACTTCGCCGGCGTCGACAGCTTCCTGTTCGACCTGGCGGTGTGCCTGAACGACTGGTGCGTCGACCTGCCCACCGGCGGGCAGGACCCGGCCCGCGCCCGCGCCTTCCTGGCCGCCTATGCCGACGTGCGACCGCTCGAACCGGCCGAGCGCCGCCTGCTGCCCGCCCTGCAGCGCGCCGCCGCGCTGCGTTTCTGGATCTCGCGGCTGTGGGATTTCCACCTGCCGCGCGACGCCGCATTGCTCACGCCGCACGACCCCGGCCACTTCGAGCGGGTGCTGCGCAGCCGTGTGGCCGACGCCCGTGCGCCGGTCGCCGCCTGACCGCACGCGACACCGCCCGATCCCGCCCCGCTTTTCCATCGACACCGCCCCGCACACCGCTCTGTACCCGCCCGGACCCAACACCCTATGCACCTGAACGTCGTCTCCCCTCGCACCGGCCTCGTCTGGGCACGCAAGGGTGTGCGCACCTTCTGGCGCCAGCCGATGGCGCTGACCTCGCTGTTCATCCTGTTCCTGGCGATGCTGAGCATTCCGACGATGCTGCCGGCGGTGGGTTTCCTGCTGGCGCTGGCGCTGATGCCGGCCGCCACGCTGGGCATGATGGCCGCGTCGCGCGATGTCGACGCCGGTCGCCGGGCGCGGCCGGCGTCGCTGTTCGCGGCGTTTCGGGCGGGGCCGGTCTATGCGCGGCAGATGCTGCTGCTGGGCGCGCTCTATGCCTGCAGTTTCGTGCTGATGCTGGCCATGTCGGCGATCTTCGACGGCGGGCAATTCGCGCTGGGCTACATGTCCGGCAACCGCAGCGCCAAGGACATGATGGACAGCCCGTCGATGCAGATGGCGATGTGGGCCACGGTGGTGCTGTACATGCCGCTGTCGATGCTGTTCTGGCATGCGCCGGCCCTGGTCTTCTGGTACCGGGTGTCGCCGGCCAAGAGCCTGTTTTTCAGCTTCGTGGCATGCATCCGCAATTTCGGTGCCTTCACCGTGTATGCACTGGCATGGGCCGGCATCTTCCTGGTGGGCGGGCTGGCAGCAGGGGTGTTCGTGACCGTGCTGATGCTGAGCGGCCTGCTCGGCGCCACCGGTTCCAGTCTTTCCACCGTGGTGGTCACCGGGTTGATGACCCTGTCGGCGATGGTGCTGGTGGCGATGTTCTTCAACTCGCTGTACTTCAGCTTCGTCGATTGCTTCGTGCACCCTGCGTCCGCCGACGAAGACCGGGTCGCTGCGGTGGCCCCGACCGTCTGAGGGAGGGTGCGGCACATGCTGTCCCGCGCCTTCACCATCGAAGCCTTCGGGCAGCCCCTGGTCGAGAGCCGCCTCGCGGTCGATCAGCCGCGGGGCAAGGAACTGCTGCTGCGCACCCGCCGCTGCGGCGTCTGCCATTCCGACCTGCATCTGGCCGACGGCCATTTCGACCTGGGCGGCGGCCGCAAGCTGCTGATGGCCGACCGCGACATCCGGCCGCCGATCGTCCCGGGCCACGAGGTGGTGGCCGAACTCGTCGCCGCCGGCCCCGACGCGCTGCTGCAGGGTCTCGAGATCGGCCGCAGCTACCTGGTGTGGCCCTGGATCGGCTGCGGCCGCTGCGCGCAGTGCCGCAAGGGAAAAGACAACCTGTGCATGGCGCCGCGCGTGGTCGGCATCCAGCGCGCCGGTGGCTATGCGGAGTGGCTCACCGTGCCCGACGGACGCTACCTGCTGGATATCGACGGCATCGAGGCGTCGTCCGCCGCCACCCTCGCCTGCTCCGGCCTGACCGCGTATTCGGCGCTGGCCAAGGTCGCCCGGCACGACGACGCCCAGGACGACTGGCTGGGCCTGATCGGCGTCGGCGGCGTGGGAGCCGCCGGTCTGGCCATCGCCAAGGGACTGGGCTACGAACTGGTCGCCGCGGTCGACATCGATCCGGCCAAGCTCGCCTGGGCGCGCAGCCACGGCGCCGACGCGGTGGTGAACGCGCGCGACCCGAACCCGGCCGCCCTGCTGCGCCGGGCCACCGGCGGGCTGGCGGCGGTCATCGACTTCGTCGGTTCGGCCGAGTCGGCGCAGCTCGGTATCGACGTGCTGCTGCGCGGCGGCATCTACGTCATCGTCGGCATGTACGGCGGCGAGCTGGCCCTACCGCTGCCCACCGTGCCCACCCGCGCCATCACCATCCAGGGCAGCTACACCGGCACCATGGCCGAGTTGCAGGAATTGCTGGCGCTGGTGCGCACCGGCCGGATGGTGCCGCTGGAGGTGGCGCACATCCGCGCAGCCGACATCAACCTGGCGCTGGACCGCCTGCGCGACGGCACCGCCGGTGCGCGCCAGGTCATCGCCTACGACTGAAACGCGGAGCGGGCTGCCGGCCGCTCAGACCACCGTCAGCTTGGCCACCGACAGGGCCAGCCACTTCACCCCGTGGCGCGGGAAGTTGACCTGGGCCCGCGCATCGTCGCCCGCACCCTCCACCGCCAGCACGGTGCCTTCGCCGAACTTGGTGTGGAACACCTGCAGCCCCGAGCGCAGGCCGTGGCTGGGAGCCGCCTTCTGCACCACCGGCTGCGGCGCGGCGCCCATGCCGAATCCACCCGAACCACCCCAGCCGCTGCCGCCGCCGAAACCGCCGCCGCCACCGCTTCCGCCACCTTGCGGCGCGAACGCGCCGAAGCCCGACTGCTTCGGCGTGATCCATTTCAGCGCGCCTTCGGGCAGCTCCTCGAAGAAGCGGCTCTTGACGTGGTAGCGGGTCTGGCCGTGCAGCATGCGCGTCTGCGAATGGCTCAGGTACAGGCGCTGGCGGGCGCGGGTGATCGCGACATACATCAGGCGGCGCTCCTCCTCCAGGCCGTCGCGGTC
>JAKONS010000482.1 GCA_022701845.1 Burkholderiaceae bacterium | reverse complement strand
GTCGCCGGCGGCATGTTCTTCACCTGGGTCAACTCGAACAACGGCCGGCTGGAGTCGGCCATCGCCAAGGTCGAGGCCCGGACGGAGGTCTACGTTCCGCGCCAGGACCTCGACACACGCTTCGCCGTCGTCTCGCAGCGTCGGGACGATCTCCAGCGGTTGACGGACGCCCGGGTCGAGCGGATGGAGCGCGACCTCGACGTGGTTGCGAAACAGATCGTCCCCCGGGGCGAGCACGAGCAGATGTGGGCGGCACAGCGCGCCCGGGACGCCGACCTCCAGCGCCAGGCCGATCAGAACCGCCAGGGGCTCTACGATCTGAACACCCCCCGGGACACGATCCAGGGGATGCAGCGGCGGATCGACGATCTGGAGAAGCGGCGGCCCCGCGACTGAGCGCCGTTGACACCTGTCAACACAAAGGGCGCCCCGGCTTTGTCTGGGGCGCCCTTTTCCGCGCTTTGGACTTACCTGCTGCGTCGCGGCCCTGCTCGTCACGCGCCCCGATATCGGGCCGCTCCTGGACCGCGCCCGCCCGTACATCTCGGATTGGTGGACGACCGGGATGCTGGGGTCGGCGACGCACGGGCACACCTGATGGCTTGTCCCCCGCCTGCGCACGATTGGGGCCTGACCGCGATGTACGGTCTACTCCTCCTGGCGATCGGTCTGACAGCCGGTAAGCTTTGGGGGGAGAAGACAGGGCCGCCCGGCAATTCGATGGAATGAGAAAGCCCGCCCGGCACCCGCCGAGGCGGGTTTCGTCGTTTCGAGCCTATCGCGGCGGCCACACCGGCTCGGTCTCTGGCCTCTTTCGCCCGCAGCCGGTGCAGCGCAGGTACAGCCCGACGTCTCGGACGGCCATCGTGCTCGGAAGCCGATCCTGGGCAACCCCGCCCTCGTGCCGACATGGCGGCGGACAGATGGCACGGATGAAAATGACACCGTTCTCGGCTGCGTTCGCCAGATCCATCGGACAGCATTCGCGTCTCTCGCGGTCGCAGGCTCGGCGCGGGTTGCGGCGGTAGCGCGGGACGGGATTGCCATGGCCGCATGAATAGGCGGTAGCTGCGTAACGAGGTCAGTCATAAGTTGTCCACCAACGATGGATTGTGCTGTGGACCAAGTTATTTCGTGATTTCAGCAATGGGGAACGCAAATTTATTACGTATGGGGCTTACATTGCTTCATCCGACCAAATTTACTGCGATGTTCTTTTCGAGCCTTTCGTTTTACATCACGCGATTTTGGCTTGCGCTCCGCCTGGAGATTTACAGATCCCGTTTCCGCTGGGGGTTCAGCCTTGGACTTTTCTGCGCTGGGCTGCTCAACATTTGTTGGTCCGTAGCCTTTAACAAGTTCTTTTAAAACGATTTTGATCTCTGAAAGTTGACCGGTCGCTGTCCTCAAAAGCTCTTCCGATGGATTTGGAGCATTTTGAACCCGCAAAGCCTCTCGTGCGATCACAGTTCCTTCGAGAGTTGACGGCGTCGTCTTTTGAGCTTCTACCAAGCTAAGGTATGATATGATGTTACCCATAATCGTAAGAGCAATGCCGAACCAAGCAAGTGCATTAGAGCCACCGCTTGATATCTTCCTTGCGATTTCTCCAAGCCCGAAGTCGATATTTTCTAAGCGGTGTATAAACTCGTCATCATCTATCGAATCATTTGCATGGTCCTTTGCAGCTTCGTTGATAGCAGCAAGCATTGCATGGGTAAGGTTTGACCCGCTGATGATACGGGCAGCCTCACCCGTAAGATCAAACAATCCATCTGCTAGTTTTGCCCCGTCACGTTTACATTCTCGACACGTTTCTACATTGTTTTTTGCCAGAAAGCGGGCCGTGCCGAAATCAAAGTTCCGAGAAGGGAAGATTGTTTTGCAGTGAGGGCACTGAGATGGGAGCGGCGGTCCATTGCGTCCCCAACCCGAGAAAGCGTTACCGCCGCCTCTATGAGGCGAATTGTTGCCATTTATACTAGGGTCATTGAGTACAGAGCTATTCTCTACTTGTGCCTGACTTCCGCCATTAACATCCCATGGTCGCGTAACATTGTCGAAAACCACGCCGTTGGCTGAAAAATCAGAGTCGGTGGTGTGCACTCCTACGTCAAGATTAGAGATACGAATATTCTCTAGTTTCGCGCCACGGGCGCCGTGTAGGCTGATTGCAGGCATTGTGTCCCTCAGACCGTAGGGGAAAACCGGCCGAGGGTCTGGACACGTCTGCCGGATCAGAGCTTAGATCGCGGTGCACAAGGCGGTCCGGCCCCTCAGCCGACCTCTCCACGAAAGCCACCCCGATTTGCCCTCGGGGTGGCTTTTTTCGTTTTGAGACATTCAGCATCCGCGAGCCGCGCCCGACTGTCGACGTGACGCTGACGGAATGGCGGGCTTTTCCACCGCCGGTGCCCTGCGTGCTTCGCCCAGCCTGGGGAATAAGACGTTCTCGGGCTTCTTCTGGGGTTAGCCTGTGGATAAGGCTCCACATGGTGTAACGGGTGGCGCTCAACCAATGCCGAGGTTGCGGATTTTTTCGCGCCCAGCAGACGTCAGGTACCACCCGGTCTGCTTAAACCCCGGCCGCAACGGCCGCTCCTCGACCAGCCCCAACTCGACCAGCTTCGGCATGGACGAAGGGTGCGCCCCAAGCCGAAGCCCGCCGGGGGAGACCGCGACGGAGCGGAGCGCGTTCAGCAGCCGTCCTCGCAAGGGTTGAAT
>JAKONS010000479.1 GCA_022701845.1 Burkholderiaceae bacterium | reverse complement strand
TGCTGCAGCATGGCGCGCAGGTCCTTCAGGTCGAGCAGCAGCAGGCCGCGGTCGTCCGCCACCTTGAAGACGATGTCGAGCACGCCCGACTGGGTCTCGTTGAGACCGAGCATGCGGCCCAGCAGCAACGGGCCCATGTCGGAGACGGTGGCGCGCACCGGATGCCCCTGGGTGCCGAAGACGTCCCAGAACACGGTCGGGCAGGCGGCGGGTGCCGGGGTGTCGATGCCGCGTTCGGCCAGGGTGGCGGCGAGCTTTGCGCCGATGCTGCCCGGGCGCGAGATGCCGGCCAGGTCGCCTTTCACGTCGGCCATGAAGACCGGCACGCCGATGCGCGAGAAGCCCTGGGCCAATGCCTGCAGGGTGACCGTCTTGCCGGTCCCGGTGGCTCCGGTGATCAGGCCGTGGCGGTTGGCCAGCCCCGGCAGCAGCGCCAGCGTGGTGTTCGGGTTGCGGGCGATCGGCAGATCGGCTGTCATGGCGGGGACCCGGCGGGCGGGCTGGTGGGAGTGGGCGGAAAGTTTATCGCCGGGCGTCATCGCCGCGAGGCATGCCGGCCCCGCTAAAATATCCGGTTGCCCGCCTCGGGTACGACCGAAGAGAAGAGATCTATGGCTGGACACAGCAAATGGGCGAACATTCAGCACCGCAAGGGCCGCCAGGACGAGAAGCGCGGCAAGGTCTGGACCCGCGCCATCCGTGAAATCATGGTCGCCGCCCGTGCCGGCGGCGGCGATCTGAACGCCAACCCGCGTCTGCGGCTGGCGGTCGACAAGGCCAAGGCGGCCAACATGCCGGCCGACACCATCAAGCGCAACATCGACAAGGCCACCGGCAACCTCGAAGGCGTGAACTACGAAGAGATCCGCTACGAGGGCTACGGCATCGGCGGCGCGGCGATCATCGTCGACACCATGACCGACAACCGGGTGCGCACCGTGGCCGACGTGCGCCACGCGTTCAGTTAGTACGGCGGCAACATGGGCACCGAGAACTCGGTCGCCTTCCAGTTCAAGCATGTCGGCCAGATGCTGTTCGCGCCGGGCACCGACGAGGACAAGCTGATGGAAGCCGCCCTGGAGGCGGGTGCCGAAGACGTCGTCACCCACGAGGACGGCTCGATCGAGGTGCTCACCCCGCCGACCGGCTTCGAGGCGGTGCGCGATGCGCTGGCCGGTGCCGGCTTTGTTCCCGAGATCGCCGAAGTGACGATGCGGGCCGAAAACACCGTCGATGTCGCGGGCGACGACGCCGCGAAGATGCAGAAGCTGCTCGACGTGCTGGAAGACCTGGACGATGTCCAGGAGGTGTTCCACAACGCGGCTTTGTCCGAGTGAAGGTCGGTATGAAAGTTCTGGTCATCGGTGGCGGCGGGCGCGAACATGCGCTGGCCTGGAAACTGGCGCAGTCGCCCAAGGTGCAGCGGGTGTTCGTGGCTCCCGGCAATGGCGGCACCGCGCGCGATTCCACCTTCGAGAACGTGCCGGTGACGGACGTGCAGGCCCTGCGCGCCTGGGCCCAGGCCGAGAAGATCGGCCTGACGGTGGTCGGCCCCGAGGCGCCACTGGCCGCCGGCGTGGTCGACGAGTTCCGCAACCATGGCCTGAAGGTGTTCGGCCCGACGCGGGCGGCGGCGCAGCTGGAAAGCTCCAAGGCTTTCTCGAAGGCGTTCATGCAGCGCCACGGCATTCCGACGGCCGAGTACCAGGCGTTCACCGATGCCGCCGAGGCGCATGCCTACGTCGACGCCAAGGGTGCGCCCATCGTGGTCAAGGCCGACGGCCTGGCGGCCGGCAAGGGCGTGGTGGTGGCCATGACCGCCGCCGAGGCGCACGAGGCCATCGACTTCATGCTGCTGGATAACAAGTTCGGCGTGTCGCACAACGCGGGCGGCGCCCGGGTGGTGATCGAGGAATTCCTGCAGGGCGAGGAAGCCAGCTTCATCGTGCTGTGCGACGGCCGCAACGTGGTGGCGCTGGCCACCAGCCAGGACCACAAGCGCCTGCTCGACGGCGACGCCGGCCCCAACACCGGCGGCATGGGCGCCTATTCGCCGGCGCCGGTGGTGACTGCCGACGTGCATGCGCGGGCAATGCGGGAAATCATCCTGCCCACCATCCGCGGCATGGAAAAGGACGGCATTCCGTACACCGGCTTCCTGTATGCCGGCCTGATGATCGACGCGTCCGGCAAGCCCAAGACGCTGGAATTCAATTGCCGCATGGGCGACCCGGAAACCCAGCCGATCCTGATGCGCCTGAAGAGCGACCTGTCGGACGTGCTGCTGGCCGGTGCCGAAGGCCGGCTCGACCAGGTCGAACTGCTGTGGGACCGCCGGGTGGCGCTGGGTGTGGTGATGGCTGCGGCCGGCTACCCGCTCGACCCGCGCAAGGGCGACACGGTGCAGGGCCTGCCGGCCGACAGCGAGGACGCGATGGTGTTCCATGCCGGAACCGTGCTGCAGGACGGCGCGGTGCTGACCAGCGGCGGGCGGGTGCTGTGCGTGACGGTGCTGGCCGACAGCGTGAAGCAGGCGCAGCAGCGGGTGTACGACGTGGCGCG
>JAKONS010000426.1 GCA_022701845.1 Burkholderiaceae bacterium | reverse complement strand
TGGAGGAAGCTCGCAACGCCGAGGCCGACCGCAAACGCGGCGTGCTGCAGGAGAAATCGGCCGGCAGCTATACCGCCAACGAGATGCGCCGCTGCGAGGTGTTCGGCCCCGGCACCGAAGACCGGGCGGCCTGCATCGCCCGTGTCCAAGGGGCGGGCGAGTCCAGCGGCAATGTCGCCGGCGGCGGCGTGGTGCGGGAGGTCGAGACCATCGTGCTGCCGCCGTCGGGCCAAGTGCGCATCGCGCCGAAGACGGCGGAGCCGGTACTGCTGGTGCCGGTGCCCACCCGCTGAAGTCGGCGCGCCCGGCAATGGTCGCTATGGGGGCGGCGGCTCGAAGAGATGCGCGATGACCGACCGGTACACCTCGGCGAGATGTTGTCGATCGGCCGGCTGCCCGGTCACACGCCGGAAAGCGGTGCCTTCCATCAGCACCGCCATCACCTCCACGCGAGCGGCGGCCTGGGCGGGCGTCAGCCACGGATGATCCTGGATCACCGCGTCCACCGCACGCTCGTGCAGGCGCCGATCGGCCTCCTTCACCGTGGCCGCCACCGCCGGATTGCGGCTGGCTTCGGCGGTGGCTTCCAGCAGCAGGGCATGGTCGTCCGCCTCCTCGTCGGATAAGGAGCGGGTCGCCAGCAGGGCGGGCAGGTCGGCATCGCCCTTGGTAGTGCCGATCCACGCTAGGCGCTTCGACACGATGTGCTCGACGATCGCCTGGACGATCGCTTCCTTGCTCGCGTAGTAACGGTAGATCTGGCCGACGCTCATGCGCGCCTCGGCACCGATCTCCGCCATGCTGGCCGCGTGAAAGCCGTGGCGCAGCACGCAGGCGCGCGCGGCGGTGACGATTTCCAGCCGGCGGATTTCATCGCGCTCCGCCTTGGGCGGGCGCGGCGCACGCCGGGTGGGTGGTTGCGGTTCCGGTGCAGGTACGGGATTCGGAGGACGCGCCATGCTTTACCCAATCGAAATAAGCCGGCTGTCAGTTTAATTGAGAATGAAGGTTCACACTTCATCGATTCGGTATGACATCAGCCCGGTATGCCTTCTTCACCGCCCCCGTTCTCTTCGCTGCGTGCCTGGCGCTTTCCGCCTGCGGCAAGACCGCGGCGCCGCCTTCCCGGGGGCCGGCCGAGGTCGGTGTCACCACCCTGAGAACCGAGCCGGTGGCGCTGACCACCGAACTGGCCGGACGCACCACCGCATCGCTGTCGTCGGACGTGCGGCCACAGGTGTCGGGCATCGTCAAGGCGCGGCGCTTCGAGGAAGGCGCGCTGGTGCGCGCCGGCCAGGTGCTCTACCAGATTGACCCCGCCGCCTACCAGGCCACCGCCGACCAGGCCGCCGCGTCGCTGGCCAACGCCCAGGCGGCCGTCGCCTCGGCGCAGGCCAAGAACGAGCGCTATGCCGACCTGCTGAAGATCGAGGGCGTGTCGAAGCAGGACGCCGACGACGCCCGCACCGCCTACCAGCAGGCGCTGGCCTCGGTGGCGGTGCAGAAGGCCGCGCTGGCCTCGGCCCGCATCAACCTCGAATTCACCCAGGTGCGGGCGCCGATCAGCGGACGCATCGGCAAGTCGACGGTGACGCCGGGTGCGCTGGTCACCGCCAACCAGACGGACGCGCTGGCCACCATCCGCGCGCTGGATCCGATCTATGTCGACATGACCCAGTCGAGCGCCGCCCTGCTGCGCCTGCGCCGCATGTTGGCGTCCGACCAGGGTTTCCAGTCGGGCAGCACGCTCATCCGGCTGAAGCTGGAAGACGGCACCGCCTACGCCCGCCAGGGCCGGCTGAAGTTCGCCGAGGTGGCGGTCGACGAGGCCACCGGCTCGGTCACGCTGCGCGCGGAATTCCCCAACCCCGACGGCACCCTGCTGCCCGGCATGTATGTGCGCGGCGTGGTCGACGAGGCGGTCGACCCGCAGGGCATCCTGGTGCCACAGCAGGGCATCAGCCGCGACGCCAGGGGCGAGGCCACCGCGATGCTGGTCGGCAGCGACGACAAGGTGAAGACGGTGACGGTGACCACCGAACGCTCCATCGGCGACCGCTGGCTGGTGTCGGCCGGGCTGGCCGCCGGCGACCGGGTGGTGGTGCAGGGCAACCACAAGGCCCGGGCGGGCGACACGGTGAAGCCGGTGGACGCGCAGTCGCCGAACATCGCGGCCGCACCGGCGCCCAGTGCCCCTGGCGCAGCCGCCACCGCCGCGCCCGCCGGAGGTCGCTGACCCATGTTCGCCCGCTTCTTCGTCGCCCGGCCGGTCTTCGCCTGGGTCATCGCCATCGTCATCATGCTCACCGGCGCGCTGTCGATCAGCACGCTGCCGGTGGCCCAGTACCCCGACGTCGCGCCGCCCACGGTGCGCATCTCGGCCACCTACACCGGCGCGTCCGCCGAGACGGTGGAAAACAGCGTCACCCAGATCCTGGAGCAGCAGCTCACCGGGCTCGACGGCCTGCTGTATTTCTCCTCGACCAGCAGCTCGGCCGGCAGCGCCAGCATCTCGGTCACCTTCCAGCAGGGCACGAACCCCGACACCGCCCAGGTGCAGGTGCAGAACAAGGTGCAGCAGGCCCTGACCCGGCTGCCGCAGGCGGTGCAGACGCTGGGCGTCACCGTCACCAAGTCGCAGAGCGACTTCCTGCTGATCACCGCCCTCTACGACAGCACCGACCGGCACACCGCCACCGACATCGCCGACTACCTGGTGAGCAACATCCAGGACCCGGTGGCCCGCACTGACGGCGTCGGCGGGGTGCAGGTGTTCGGTTCGCAGTACGCGATGCGCATCTGGCTCGACCCCCACCGGCTGGCCGCCTACCGATTGATGCCGTCCGACATCCAGACCGCGGTGCAGGCGCAGAACACGCAGGTCTCGGCCGGCAAGATCGGCGCCATGCCGACGGTGGACGGCCAACAGCTCAACGCCACCGTCACCGCGCAGTCCAAGCTGCAGACCGTCGCGCAGTTCGAGCAGGTGGTGGTGAAGAACGACGCCAGCGGCGCCACGGTGCGGCTGCGCGACGTGGCCCGGGTCGAGCTGGGCAGCGAGGGCTACAACAACGTCACCCGGCTCAACGGCCATCCGGCCGCCGGCATCGCGGTGCAGCTGGCGCCCGGCGCGAATGCGCTGTCTACCGCCAACCGGGTCAAGGCGACGGTCGACCAGCTCCGGCGCAACATGCCCGCGGGCTACCAGGTGGCCTATCCGAGCGACAGCACCAAGTTCATCCGCATCTCCATCGAGGAAGTGGTCAAGACGCTGTTCGAGGCGATCGCGCTGGTGGTGGTGGTGATGTTCGTCTTCCTGCAGAACTGGCGCGCCACGCTGATCCCGGCGATCGCGGTGCCGGTGGTGCTGCTGGGCACCTTCGGCGTGCTGAACCTGTTCGGCTATTCGATCAACACGCTGACCCTGTTCGGCATGGTGCTGTCGATCGGCCTGCTGGTGGACGACGCCATCGTGGTGGTGGAGAACGTCGAGCGGCTGATGCGCGAGAAAGGCCTGTCGCCCCGCCAGGCCACCATCGAATCCATGGGCGAGATCACCGGCGCGCTGGTGGGCATCGCCACCGTGCTGTCGGCGGTGTTCCTGCCGATGGCCTTCTTCGCCGGCTCCACCGGGGTCATCTACCGCCAGTTCTCGATCACCATCGTGGCGTCGATGGCGCTGTCGGTGGTGGTGGCCCTGACCCTCACGCCGGCACTGTGCGCCACGCTGCTCAAGCCGCACGACGAGCAGGCCGGCGGCCGCGGCCTGGCGGGCTGGTTCAACCGCAACTTCGACCGCATGCTGCACCGCTACGAAGGCCGGGTGTCGCGCACGCTGAAGTCGCCGGTCCGCTGGATGCTGGGCTACGGGCTGATCGTGGCCGCGCTGGCGGTGCTGTTCCTGCGGCTGCCCACCGGCTTCCTGCCGACCGAGGACACCGGCCAGGCGATGGTGCAGATGACGCTGCCGGTGGGCGCCTCGGTGGCGCGCACGCTGGAGGTGGCCGACGAGGTCGAGAAGCAGTTCCTGACCGCCGAGAAGGACAACACCGAATCGATCTTCACCATCGCCGGCTTCAACTTCTCCGGCAGCGGCCAGAACGCCGGCATGGCTTTCGTGTCGCTCAAGGACTGGTCCGAGCGCACGGGCGTGGAGAACCGGGCCGACACCATCGCCGGGCGGGCCACCGGCGCCCTGTCGCGGGTGCGCGATGCGCAGATCTTCGCGCTGAACCCGCCGGCCATCTCCGGCCTGGGGCAGTCGAACGGTTTCGAATTCCAGCTGCAGGCCGCCGCCGGCACCGACCGGGCGGCGCTCAAAACACAGCGCGACAGCCTGCTGGCCGAGGCGGTGCAGGACCCGCAGCTGAGCGCGGTGCGCAACGGCGGCCTGGACGACACGCCGCAGCTGAGCATCGACGTCGACCAGGCCAAGGCCTTCTCGCTCGGCCTGTCGCTGGCCGACATCAACGCCACCCTGGGCTCGGCCTGGGCCGGCACCTACATCAACGACTTCATCGACCGCTCGCGGGTCAAGAGGGTCTACATGCAGGCCGACGCGCCCTACCGCTCGCGGCCGGAAGACATCGACGACTGGCGGGTGCGCGGCGGCACCGGCGCGATGACGCCGTTCTCGGCCTTCGCCACCACCAGTTGGAAGTACGGCCCGGAAACCCTCAACCGCTACAACGGCCTGGCGTCGTACACCCTGCAGGGCTCGGCCGGCGCCGGGGTCAGCTCGGGCAAGGCGATGGACCGCATGGAAAGCCTGGCCGGCACGCTGCCGGCGGGTACCACCTACGCCTGGAGCGGCCAGTCCTACCAGGAGCGGCTGGCCAGCGGCCAGTCGGGCAAGCTCTACGCCCTCTCGATCCTGGTGGTGTTCCTGTGCCTGGCCGCCCTGTACGAAAGCTGGTCGGTGCCGTTCTCGGTGCTGCTGGTGATCCCGCTGGGGGTGATCGGCGCGGTGCTGGGCGCCACCCTGCGCGGGCTGGAGAACGACGTGTACTTCCAGGTGGCACTGCTGACCACCGTCGGCCTGTCGGCGAAGAACGCGATCCTGATCGTCGAGTTCGCCGAGGCCGCCTACCTGGGCGGCAAGGGGCTGGTCGCCTCGGCGGTCGAGGGCGCGCGCCTGCGGCTGCGGCCGATCCTGATGACCTCGCTGGCTTTCGTCGCCGGGGTGATGCCGCTGGCCCTGTCGACCGGCGCGGGCGCCAACAGCCGGGTGTCGATCGGCACCGGCGTGGTGGGCGGCACCCTGACCGCCACGCTGCTGGCGATCTTCTTCGTGCCGCT
>JAKONS010000398.1 GCA_022701845.1 Burkholderiaceae bacterium | reverse complement strand
TACCGCTGGCGCTGGCAGGGCGACGCGCCCGCCTGGCTCGGACATGCCGTCGACCTGCACGCTGCCCCCGTCTGGATGGCGGCCGTGGCGACGGCCGCCGTCGGAGCGGTACTGCTGGCCGCCGCCTTTCGGGGAGCCGGGAGATGACGCCGGCGCTGCAACTGCGCGGCCTGCAAAAGCGCTTCGGCGCCACCGAGGTGCTGCGCGGCATCGACCTGGCGGTGCGCGACGGCGAATGCGTCGCGCTGATCGGGCCGAACGGTGCCGGCAAATCGACCCTCTTTGACGTGGTGAGCGGACGCACCGCGCTCAGCGCCGGCGAGGTGCTGCTGCACGGCCGGCCGATCGGCGGTCAGGCGCCGCAGCGCATCAGGCGGCAGGGGCTGGCGCGCAGTTTCCAGATCACCCAGCTGTTCGGCACCCTCGACGCCCGCGACCATCTGCGCTGCGCCCTCGACGGCGCAGGCGCCCGACAGGGCGGCTGGCTGCGCCGGGCGCTTCGTCCGTTCGACCGCGACCCGCCGGCCGAGGCCGCGGTGCGGCAAATGCTGCAGCGCATCGGCCTGGAGTCCCGCGCCGACATGCCGGCCGCCCGGCTTAGCTATGCCGAGCAGCGCGCGCTGGAAATCGGCCTGGCCTTCAGCGGCGAGCCCACGGTGGTACTGCTGGACGAACCCACCGCCGGCATGTCGCAGGACGAGACCCGGCAGTGCGTGCAGCGCATCCGCGACCTCGGCGCCGGGCGCACCGTGCTGGTGGTGGAGCACGACATGGACGTGGTGTTCGGCCTGGCCGACCGGGTGGCGGTACTGGCGCAGGGCCGGATCGTCGCCTTCGACACGCCGGCCGCGGTACGGGCTGATCCGGCGGTGCTGCAGGCCTATGTCGGCGCCAGGATGGGTGGCAGGAACGCGGGCGGGCCGGACCGATGCTGACGATCCGCGACCTCGAAGCCGGCTACGGCGGCAGCCGGGTGTTGTCCGGCGTGTCGTTCGCGGTCGAGCGCGGCAGCATCGTGGCGCTGCTCGGGCGCAATGGCGCCGGCCGCAGCACGCTGCTGCGCTGCCTGATGGGGTTGCTGCCGGCCGGCGCCGGCTCGGCCACCTGGGACGGCGTGCCGATCACCGACGCGCCACCGCACCGCAACGCGCGCCGGGGCGTCGCCTACCTGCCGGAAAGCCGCGACGTGTTCCCGCAGCTGACCGTTCGGCAGAACCTGGCGCTCGGCCGCCAGCGCGGTCGCCCGGCTTGGAGCGATGCGCAGGCCTTCGCGCTGTTCGACGAACTGACGCCGCGCGCCGACGTGCCGGCAGGCGCGCTGTCGGGCGGCGAGCAGCAGATGCTGGCGCTGTGCCGTGCGCTGGTGGCGCAGCCCGAACTGCTGCTCCTCGACGAGCCGACCGAAGGCCTGGCGCCGGCGCTGGCCGCGCGGGTGGCGCAATGCCTGACGGCGCAGCGCGCGCAGGGCAGGGCGGTGCTGCTGGTCGAGCAGAAGCTGGCGATCGCGCTGGATATCGCCGACCGGGTGCTGGTGCTCGGCCAGGGGCGCATCGTGTTCGAGGGCAGCCCGGCCGAGCTGCGCGCCGCGGACGCGGTGCGGGCGGCCTGGCTGCAGGTCTGAACGCGCCGGCCGATCCGGAGCGTGCCGCGCGCTGCGGCCTATCATCGCGGCTGGTTTTTTTCACACCCCGATTGAGGACCCATACCGATGGCTTCCCCCTCCACGATCGCCCGTCTCGAACGGCTCGTCTGGATCCTGATCTACGGCGGCGTGCTGTGCGTCATCCTCGGCATCGCCGTGCGCAATGCCACCACCCATGCCGGCTTCGCGCTGATGGTGCTGGGCGGCGTCGTCGCCGCGGTGGGCGTGGTGCTGATCTTCGTGCGCGCCCGCATGGGCGACGAATCCTGACCGGCCCGACCGCATGAACACCGAAGCAGACAACCTGGCCGCCTGGCGCGCGCTCGAAATCCCGATGGCCCGGCACCTGGGCATCGACATCGCCGGCATGGTCGACGGCCGGGCCGAACTCCGCTACGCGCCCTTGCCCGAGCACCTGAATTCCTTTGGCGTGAACCACGGCGGCGCGGTCATGACGCTGCTCGACATCACCCTGGCCGCGGCCGCACGCAGTGTGCAGATGGACCTGGGCGTGGTCACCGTCGAGATGAAGACCAGCTTCATGCAGCCGGCGCGCGGCCCGATGGTGGCCCGCAGCCGCCTGATGCACCGCACCCGCTCGATGGCCTTCGTCGAAGGCACGGTAGAAGACGGCGACGGCCGCATCTGCGCCCACGCCACCGGCACCTTCAAGTACGTGCCGCGTCCGGCCGGCGCCGGCGGCCAGGCACCGCTGCCGACCGACTGAAGCCCCACCGGCCGAGCCCGAAACGATCGCAGAACCACCCTCCAGGACCGCCATGCCCGCCACCACCGACCTCATCCTGCACCAGTACCCGGCGTCGCCGTTTTCCGAGAAAGCCCGGCTGGTGCTGGGCTTCAAGCAGCTGCCCTGGCGCGCCGTCACCGTGCCGCGCATCGCGCCCAAGCCGGAGGTGGTGGCGCTCACCGGCGGCTACCGGCGCACGCCGCTGCTGCAGATCGGCGCCGACATCTACTGCGACACCGCCCTGATCTGCGATGTGCTCGAACACCGCCAGCCCGCGCCCACGCTCTACCCGGAGCCGGAAAAAGGCCTGGCCCGGGCGCTGGCCCAGTGGGCCGACGGCACCCTGTTCTGGAGCGCCATGGCCTGGAACATGCAGCCGCGGGCGCGCGAACAGCTGTTCGCCGGCGCCAGCCCCGAGGCCCGCGAGGCGTTCGCGAAGGACCGTGCCGCGATGTCGTCTACCGGCATGACCCGCCAGACCCCCGAGGACGCGGCAGCCGCATACAAGTCCTATCTGCGGCGTCTGTCCGACATGCTCGACGACCGGCCGCACCTGCTGGGCGAGGTGCCCTGCATC
>JAKONS010000392.1 GCA_022701845.1 Burkholderiaceae bacterium | reverse complement strand
TGATGATGCTGGTCAGCGCCTTCGCCGGCTACGACCCTGTCATGGCGCTCTACCGCCACGCGGTGGCGCAGGGCTACCGGTTCTTCAGCTATGGCGATTCGATGCTGCTGGAGCGGCGGCGCGCCGGCGCCTAGGGACAGTTCGTGGGCAGCGCCTGTTCGAGCCCCGGCCCGGGCGCCGGTGGCCGGCCCGGCGGCGGGGTGCGGACGCAGTAGGTGCCCCACGCGGTCTCGACCCGGGTGACGCGGCTGCCGCTGGCGCCGACGGTTTCGCTGGTGCGTGCCGGGCCGGGCGGCATGCCGAAGGGCTCGAGAGCGGCTCCGGTCCAGCGCCGGGCCATGCCGGCGTCGGTGGAACGCCTGTCGCCGGCTATCGCGCGGCGCAGGGTTTCGGGGGAAAGGTCGAGTGGTGCGTCAGCGCGCGGCGGCATGTGCAACGGGGTGGCGGTCGCTGCGGTCGGCGCGGTTGGTGCAGACGACGCGGCCGGCGGCGGCACGACGACCGAGCCCCGCGCCGGCGTGGCTGCACGGCTCGGTTTTCGTTCCGCCCGTGGGACCACTACCTTGTCCGGGAGCGGCACCGGCCTGGACACTGCAGCCGGCGCCGGTGGCGGAAGCGCCTGAACCCATTGCACCGACGCCGCCGGCTGCGCTCTGCCGGTCGCCGGGCGGCCGGCCACCCGGAGGGCCGCGACATGCAGCGCCACGACGAGGCCCGCCACCGCCACCCCACGCCAGCCCCGCAGAAATATGTGTGCCATCACTCACATTCTGCCGTGCGCCTCGGCGGCGAGAGGAGTTCGCCGGTCATCGACAATCCGGCCCATGCTCCAGTTCGACCTTCTCACCACCGACGCCGACAGCCACGCCCGGCGCGGCACCCTCACCCTGAACCACGGCCCGGTCCAGACCCCCATCTTCATGCCCGTCGGCACCTACGGCACCGTCAAGGGCGTGATGCCGCGCTCGCTCGAGGAAATGGGCGCGCAGATCATCCTCGGCAACACCTTCCACCTGTGGATGCGGCCCGGCCTCGACGTGGTGCAGTCCTTCGGCGGCCTGCACGCCTTCGAGCAATGGAAGAAGCCAATCCTCACCGACTCCGGCGGCTTCCAGGTGTGGTCGCTCGGCGCCATGCGCAAGATCACCGAGGAAGGCGTGCGCTTCGCCTCGCCGGTCAACGGCGACAAGCTGCTGCTGACGCCCGAGGTCTCGATGCAGATCCAGAGCGTGCTCGACAGCGACATCGTCATGCAGTTCGACGAATGCACGCCCTACGACACCGCCGGCCACATCACCACCGAGGCCGAGGCGCGCAGCTCGATGGAGCTCAGCCTGCGCTGGGCGCTGCGCTGCCAGGCCGAATTCGACCGACTGGAAAACCGCAACGCGCTGTTCGGCATCGTGCAGGGCGGCATGTTCGAGAACCTGCGGCAGGAGTCGCTCGACCGGCTGGTCGAGATGGATTTCCCCGGCTACGCCATCGGCGGCGTCAGCGTCGGCGAGCCCAAGGACGAGATGCTGCGCATCATGGCGCACACGCCGCACCGGCTGCCGGCGCACAAGCCGCGCTACCTGATGGGCGTCGGCACGCCGGAAGACCTGGTCGAGGGCGTGGTGCAGGGTGTCGACATGTTCGACTGCGTCATGCCCACCCGCAACGCCCGCAACGGCACGCTCTTCACCCGCTTCGGCGACCTGAAGATCCGCAACGCGCGCCACAAGCACGACCACCGCCCGCTCGACACCAGCTGCACCTGCCACGCCTGCGCCGGTACCAGCGGCGTGTCGTGGGACGACGGCGGCCGCGACGGTTTCTCGCGCGCCTATCTGCACCATCTCGACCGCTGCGGCGAGATGCTCGGGCCGATGCTCACCACGGTGCACAACCTGCACTACTACCTGCGGCTGATGCAGGAGATCCGGGATGCGCTGGACGCCGGGGCCTTCACCGCCTTCCGCGCCCGGTTCAAGGCCGACAGGGCGCGCGGCGTCTGAGCGACGGCGCCCCTGCCCGCACCGTCCGCGGCGGTCGCCGCTCAGGTGGCGGGGGGCGGCGCCAGGTCCGGCGGTGGTCGCGTGCCGACGTTCCCGCCAGCGCTGTCGGCGCCGGGCAGCAGCCGGCCCGGCGCACCGCAGGCGTGGCAGAAACGCGAGAACGCGCTCTTGCGGGTGGTGCAGCGCACGCAGTGGTCGTACAGCCCGATGCCGCAATGCGGGCAGAAGTCGATGCCCGGCGACTTCAGATCGACCGGCCGCTCGCAGCCCGGGCAGACGCCCTTGGCCAGCCGCGCCAGCGCGCTGTCGTAGCTCAGTTCCTCGCGCCGCACCGTGTCGGGCATCTGCTCGGCCAGCGCCTGCCGCTCGCGGTAGCGCGCCAGCGCGGTCACCGCGTAACGCCCCACCGCCACGGTGATGACGATGCCCACCGCATAACGCACATAGCCGCCGTAGCTCGGCAGGTAGGGCACCAGCTCGACGAAGAAGGCGAACAGCGCGAAGAAGATGAAGCCCCAGACGAAGGGCCACCAGACGCTCTTGCGCTTGCGCGCGAAGAGCCAGCCGGCGAGCGCCAGCAGCGGCAGGGTCAGCGCCAGCCGGTAGCCGAACACCCGCAGCTCCGCGGCGCGCGTGGCGACCTCCAGCTGCTGGGCCGCGGCGCGCTCCAGCCCGTCGAGGTTCTTCTGCGCCGCGCCGGCCGACTGGCGCGCATCGAGCAAAGCCTGCTGCTGGGCGTCGACCTCGCGCTGCGCGGCGATCTCGGCGGTTTTCAGCGTATCGAGATTGCGGGTGCGGGCGATCAGTTCGGCATCCTGCGCGGGCAACTGGGTGGCCTTGCGGGTGGCCAGCCAGTTGTCGAAGGTCTCACGGTTCGATTCGCTGGCCTGGCGGGCCGCCTCGCGCTTGAGCTGCGCCTGCTCGGCCGCGGCTTCGGCGACCTCCTGCGCCTCGGTGGCGCGCTGCTGGATGCCGCGCGCCTCGGCCGTGGCGGCCGGATCCATGAACTGTTCGAGCTCCAGCGTGCCTTCGACCTGCGGCAGGTCGCCCACCACCGCACTGCCGAGCCCGGTGAGGAAGCAGGCGAACACCACCGCGATCAGCCACAGGCCGCGGCTGAACCATTTCTCGGAAAGTCTCAGGGATTTGCTCATGGCATCGGTCGGGTGGTTGCGGGGGAGGAGATCGGGTGACGTCAGGCGGGTGCGACCAGCAGGGCGGCGACGCGGTCGCGCAGCATCTCCGGCTGCACCGACGCGGCCGGCAGCGGTGTGTCGATGCGCAGCGCCACCCGGTTGAACAGGCCGCGGCGGAACGGCCGCGCCATGGCTTTCGGCTTGCCGTCGCGCCGCTCGATACGGCTGAAGAAGGAGCCCCACAGGCCCTGCAGCGCCATCGGCACCACCGGCGGATCGATGCCGTCGGCGCGCGCCTGCGCCAGGATCTTCATCAGGCCGGCGTGGAACACCTTCAGCTCGCCGTCGGTGGTGAGCCCGCCCTCGGGAAAGATCGCCAGCAGCTCGCCCTGGCGCAGCACCTCGGCGGCGCGGGCGAAAGCGGCTTCGTAGATGGCCGGATCGTCTTTCCGCGAGGCCACCGGAATCGCCCGGGCCAGGCGGAACACGCCGCCCAGCACCGGCGTGGCGAAGATGCGGTGGTCCATCACGAAATGGATCGGCCGCGGGCTGGCGGCCAATAGCAGCACCGGGTCGGCCAGGCTGACATGGTTGCAGACCAGCAGCGCCGGACCTTCGGCCGGAATGTGCTCGGCGCCCTGCACGTCGAAGCGGTAGGCCAGGTGGGAGACGGCCCAGGCCAGAAAGCGCAGCAGGTATTCCGGCACCAGCCAGAACACATAGCCGGCCACCAGCGCGTTGGCGATGCCGGTCGCCAGGAACACCTGCGGCACGGTGGCGCCGGCGCCCACCAGCGCGCCCACCAGCACCGAGCTGACGATCATGAACAGCGCGTTGAGGATGTTGTTGGCCGCGATGATCCGCGCCCGGTGGGTGGGCTGGCTGCGCATCTGGATCAGCGCGTACATCGGCACGCTGTAGAGGCCGGCGAACAGCGACAGCAGCAGCAGGTCGGCCATCACCCGCCAGTGCGCCGGCCGCGCCACGAAGTCGCGCAGGTCGAGCAGCTCCGACGGCGGCAGCGAGCGCGAGGCGAAATACAGGTCGATGGCGAACACGCTCATGCCGATGGCGCCCAGCGGCACCAGGCCGATCTCGACCCGCCGCCGGCTCAGCACCTCGCACAGCAGCGAGCCGGTGCCGATACCGACCGAGAACACCACCAGCAGCAGCGAGGCGACATGCGCGTCGCCGTGCAGCACGTCCTTGGCGAAGCTGGGGAACTGGTTGAGGAACACCGCGCCGAAGAACCACATCCAGCTGATGCCCAGCAGCGATCGGAACACCACCGGATTGCCGGCCGCCAGCCGCAGGTTGCGCCAGGTCTCGGTGGCCGGGTTCCAGTTGATCTTCAGGCCGGCGTCGGTGGGTTCGGTGGGCGGAATGCGCTGCGCGGCCAGGCGCCCGGCCAGCGCCAGGGCCAGGCAGGCGAAGGCCACCGTGGCGTGGCCGATGCCGGGAATGGCCACCAGCACGCCGCCGGCCAGGGTGCCGACGAGGATCGCCACGAAGGTGCCCATCTCGACCATGCCGTTGCCGCCGGTCAGCTCCTGCGGCTGCAGCACCTGGGGCAGGTAGGCGTACTTGACCGGTCCGAACAGCGTCGAATGCAGCCCCATCAGGAACACGCAGCCCAGCAGCATTACCGGGTTGGCGACCCAGAAGCCGAAGCCCGCCAGCAGCATGATGCCGATCTCGAAGTCCTTCACCAGGCGCATCAGCGCGGTCTTGTCGACCTTGTCGGCCAGCTGCCCGGCGGTGGCCGAGAACAGCAGATAGGGCAGCACGAACAGCGCCCCGATCACCAGCCCGGCGAGCGACGGCGGCAGCCACGACACCGACAGCTGGTAGGTCACCATCACGGTGAAGGCGAACTTGAACAGGTTGTCGTTGGCGGCGCCCGCGAACTGGGTCCAGAAGAAGGGCGCGAAACGGCGCTGGCGCAGCAGGGCGAACTGGTTGGGATGCGGTCGGTCGGTCATGTCGGGGGGTTTCTCCTGCTCGGCACTCTGGCAGCGCCGCGGCATTGTGCCCGCCCGTCCGTCGTGCGCGGCTCGCCGCGACCGCACCCGGGCTGGCGATACAGAGCTACACAAGTCTTCGCGGCGAACGTACAGACACTTCACACACCCGGGCCACCATCGGCCGCCTGTCCGCACCAGAAAGCCCGCCATGACCATCCGATCGACCGTCCTGTCCGCCACCATCGCCCTGCTGTCGCTGGGCACGCTGGCCGTCGCACCCACGCCGGTGCAGGCGCAGATCTATGTGCAGATCGCGCCGCCGCCGCCCCGCATGGAACGCGTGCCGCCGCCGCGCCGCGGCTATGTGTGGGCACCCGGCCATTGGGAATGGCGCGGCAACCAGCATGTGTGGATCGACGGCAACTACCTGCGCGCCCGGCCGGGCTACGCCTATCGGGCACCGGCCTGGGAGCAGCGTGGCGAGCGCTGGGAGATGCGCGGCGGCCGCTGGGACCGCGACCGCCACGATCGCTACGACAAGCACGACCGGCGGGGCAGGCACGATCGCCATGGCGGCCCTCCCGGCCACGGACCGCGCCACGACCACGGCCGCCACTGAGTCGGCGGATCAGTCTCCGGCCACGAACACCGTCAGCACGCCGGTGTAGCCGTAGATGTGGTGGCGGGCGATCTCGCCGCCCGCGAAGAAGCCGACCAGCGGCACATCGCCCAGCGCATGCCGGACGATCTGCATCTCGGCATTCGGCGCACCGAAATGCGGGCCGCCCCGGCCGGCACAGCTGACATAGACCGCGCCGACGATATGCCGCCCGCCGCTGCCGCCGGGCGCCTCGTCCGATCCGCCCTCGCCCGACAGGACCGGCAGCTCCTCCGGCTCCAGTTCTTCGCGTATCTCGGCACAGATACGCACCAGGTCGGCCCGCGCCGAGACCGCGTCGCGCCGGCAGAATGCCATGCGGGTGCCGACCTGCACCTTGTCGGCCACCGCCACGCCTTCGCGCGCGGTGTCCAGCCCGATGATGTGCCGCACCCGGGTGTCGACCCCGAAATGCCCGGCCCGCCCGACCAGATCCAGATGGCCGCCGTCGCTCGGGTCGAGCAGGCCCACCAGGGTGCGCCGCACCGTCGCCAGCGCTTCCTGCGGCTGCTCCAGGTCGACGCCGATCTCGCCCAGCAGCACCTGCAGCGCCGGCTGGCCGTCGAGCGCGACGATCACATGGTCGTCGCAGGCGGTCACCGTGTGCACCGGCCCCAGCGGCTGGCAGCCCTGGGTGACGCGCGACACCAGGTTGACGCCGTCGCCGAAAGCCACGCCCGACAGGCCGCCATGGAACACGCCGCTGCCCGCGTCCTGCCCGGCGATGCCGCCGGCGCCGCCGATGGCGAACTGCACCGCAGTGCTGCGGCTCGAAACCAGCCCGCCGAACAGATAACCGCTCGCCGTGCGCTCGGCCATCTCGGCGACCAGTTCGGCGATGTCGGGCGTGTGGGCGTCGGCATGCAGCAGCGCGGTGTGCGCCGCGAAACTGCCGGTGGCCACCGAGCCCAGCGGCGCCACGCCCGAGAACACCCGGTACTGCTCCGGCGGCAGCTCGCAGAGCATCACGCACAGGGCTGGCTCGTCGAGGTATTCGGCGTTGTTGACCGCGATGCCGACGCCGACGGTGCCGGCCCAGTCGGTGATCTCGGGCAGCTCGGCCGTCAGCGCGGCGAGGATCTCCTCGGCGGCGTCGGCATAGTGGTCGGTGATGTAGAGCAGGCCCAGCGTGGGCTGCCGCGCATGGCCCGGCAAGGCGAGCTGGGCGCGCAGCTGCGCGAGCACCAGCCCGGCCGCCATGCGCCATTGGGGATGGGTGGCATGGCCACAGGGAAAGAGTTGCATGGCGGGCTGTCCTCGGTGCGCCTCGGCTGCCATGTCAGCGCTTGCGGGCGGTGGCGGGTGCCGCCGGCTTGCGAGCCGCCTTGGCGGGCGCCGCGGCCTTGGCGACGGGCTTCGCCGGCTGCCGGGCGGCGGCGGTCTTGCGTGGCGCGGCGGGCTTGCGGGACGCGCGCTTGGCCGGCACCGACACCACGGGCGCGATGCTGGCGGCGGCAGCGGCCGCCTCCTGCATCGCCACCGAGGCGATCTGCTGGAACTGGCCGGCCAGCGCGTTCCACCATTGCAGCGGATCGACCGCCGGCGGCGCACCGGCTGCCGAAGCGTCGGCCGCGGGTTCGGCCGCCGGCGCCGGCGCCGGCGTGGATGCAGCGGCGGGAGCCGGAGCGGGCGTGGGCGCCGCGGCGCGCTCGGCGCGTTCGGCGGCACGGGTAGCGAACATGTCGTCGTACGGACCGGGCGCCGGCGAAGCCGCAGCGCCGCCGGTGCCGGCTGCGCCCTTGCCGAAGCCGAACGCGCTGGCCAGGTCGTTGACCTGCACGTTCATGCCGCGCAGCGTGGCCAGCGTCATCTTCTGCACCTCCAGCGCCTGGATGGTGGCGGCCAGCGCCCGGGCGTTCTGCTCGAGCCAGAACTGCACCGTCTTGAGCTCCTTGATGCGCTTCTCGATCTCGTCGGCCTGCAGGGTGGGCGCCACCCATTTCGACCAGTCGGGCGCGCCCTGCGGCGCGCCTTGCGCGGCCGTCTGCACCAGGCCCTGGAGAAAATCGAAACCCGGCACGAAAGCACCGAAACCGAACGCGTTCTTGTCGCTCATGAGGATGTCCTTGGTCGCCGTTCTGTCGCCGCGGATGCAGCGTGAAGCCAGCTTACCCGAAGCCGCCGGGACGCCCGAAAGCGGAAACATATCCGTCTGGCAGCAACTTCGTTTGTCGGAAACAGGCTGTTGTATTTAGCTGTAGCGCTGTGTAACCGGCTACTTCGTTATTCGCCACGCGCCAAAACCCGCTGCTAAGCTCAATTGCAAGCCAACGACCGCTTCCCGCACGGAAAGCGCAGTAACCGCAACGAAAGCGAAGTTCCTGAAGATGCGCATCTCCTCGCCGGCCGTCATGACCGCTCTGATGGCCAGCCTGCTGGCCGGCGGTCAGGCGTTCGCGCGGCAATCCTGCGAGATCGGCGGCATCGCGGTCGACCCTGCCGATCGCACCACCCTGCAGGGGCGCACCGGTGTCATGCGCTGCCGCGACAGCGTCGGTGGCCCGATCCAGCGGGAGCAAGACACGCTGAACGGCCGCTTCACCGGCGCGATGCGCTATTTCAGCAACGGCCGGCTGAGCCGCGAGCAGATGCTGAACGACCGCGGCAAGCTGCAGGGCCGCAGCCGCGAATACGCGCCGGGCGGCCAGCTGTTGCGCGAGGGCACCTACGACAACGGCGCCCTGGTGGGCCTGGCGCGCAGCTTCCATCTCGACGGCCGCCTGCAGCGCGCCAGTTTCTACGATGCCGAGGGCGAGGCCGCCTATGCCGAATTCACCCGCCGCGGCGAGCTGCGGTCGCTGCATTGCGGCGACCGCCCGATGCTGGCCCCGGCGGTCGACGACGCACGGCTGTGCGGCTTTTCCGGCAAGCCGTCGCAGGTGAGCTTCGTGGCCGAAACCGGCACCCTGCGGGCCCGCGCCACCTTCGCCGGCGGCCGGCGCACCCGCTACGAGACCTTCCAGGACAACGGCCTGCCCGCCACCCAGGAAGAGCTGGCGCCCGGCGGGCGCATCGAACGCATCTTCGGCGCCGACGGCGTGCGGCGGCGCGAAGTGCTGTGGAGCCAGGCCGACGGCCAGGCCGGCCAGGGCCCGAGCCCGGGCCTCGGCCAGACCACCAGCCAGGGCCAGCGCGAACGCGAGCAGGAGTTCTCCTCGGCCGGCACCCTCACCCGCGAGCGCCGCTGGAGCCAGGGGCAGCTCGCCAGCGAACAGACCTTCTACCTGAACGGCCAGCCGCGCAGCAAGGCGCGCTACACCGTGGTCGACGGCGTGCGCACCCTGGAAACCCAGGATTTCTACGACAGCGGCGTGATGTCGGCCGAAGGCGCCTACATCGACACCGGCCGCTACGCGCCGATCCCGGTCGGCCTGCACCGGCAGTTCGACCTGCAGGGGCGGCTGAAGACGGAAACCCTGTACGACATGCGCGGCCGGCTGCTGCGCGAGCGCAGCGTCAACAGTGCCGGCGGCCCGTCGCGCGAGGACGAGGTGATGGAAGACGGCGTGCGCCGCCCGCCCGCACGCTGACCGGCGTGGGGCCTCAGGCGGCCCGCTGCACCTCGTGCGCGATGGCGCCGAAGACCGACACGCCGTCGCGGCCCTTCATCTCGAGGCGCAGCGTGTCGTGCGGCTGCAGGAAGCCGGTCTTGGGTGCGCCGTCCTGCAGGGTTTCCATGGCGCGCTTCTCGGCGATCGACGCATAGCCGCGCGGCCATTCGCGGCGCGCCGTCGCATCGGCCCTGCGCGCCTTTTTGCCGCCGGCCGCCGCTTCCGGCGATGGGGCGGCAGCGCCGGCGCTGCCCGCATTGCTCGCCGGCCCGGAGCCGACGATGCTGCCGGCGCGCAGCCGGCCGGTGCGCGCCATGCGGGCGACGAGTGCGCCGAACGGTGTCTGCATCTCGTCGCCGGTTTCGCAGAGGCCGACCTTGCGGCCGTTCCAGGTCGTCTGCAGCGTGCCCGACAGCCGTCCGCCCGACCAGGCGGTGCCGAGTTCGTCGGGCGTCACCGCCACCGGCCCGAACGCCGTCGCCGGACGGCAGTGGAAGGCTGTGTCGGCCATGCCGGGCCGGCGCAGGGCGATGCCGCAGGCCAGCAGCACCAGCCGCACGCCGTCTTCGGCCCGCTCGGCCGAGCAGCCCATCGGGATGTCGCCGGTGACCACCGCCAGGCCGGCCTCGAAGTCGGCGTCCAGGTCGTCGCCCGGCAGCAGCACGTCGTCCTGCGCGCCCAGCAGTTCGGTGCCGCCCAGGCGCAGCAGACCGGGGAACATCGCGTCGGCGGCCTCGGTGCCGGCCAACTCCGCGGCCAGGGCATGGTGATGCGGATAGGCGCGGCCCTCCAGGTGGGCGCCGGTGCGCGGCAGCGGCGCCATGCAGTGCGCCGGGTCGAAGGCGAACGCATGGCGGGCGCGGCCGGCAGCGAGGTCGTCCGACAGGTCCTGCAGCTGGGGTGCGAGGAAGTTCCAGTCGTCCAGCACCGCCTGCAGCCGGCTCGCGATGCCGGTCGCATAATGGGCCGAAGCCAGGTCGCGCGACACGACCACCAACTGGCCGTCGCGCGATCCGTCTTGGTAGGTGGCGAGTTTCATCGGCCGATTGTCGCCCCCGCCCTCTGGCCTCGCCCTGGCTCCCGACCGCTTCCCTGCCGGCGCCCCGCGCCGGGCCGCCATGCCGACACCCCTGACCGCATCGCCCACCGCCGCCATCCGCCCCGCTGCGCCGCTGCCGCCGCCGCCGCTGCTGTCGCGCACCCGGCTGGCGGCGCTCGCGGCCGCGGTGCTGGCGGCCCATGTCGCGGTACTCGGCTGGGTGCCGCTGGGCAGCAGCGACGGCCAGCCGCTCGACGCGAAAACCATCCACCTGGTGACCCGGGTGCTGCCGGCGCCCGCACCACCGCCGCCCGCGCCCCGCCCGGTGGCCCGGGCCCGCACGCCCGCGCCCGCGCCGGCAGCCGCAGCCCCGGCCCCGGCCAACGCTGCGGCGTTGGCATCGGCGACGAGCGCTGCGCCCGACACCGACGCCGCCGCCGCCGGCGAGAACGCCGCCACCGATGCCGCTCCCGCCGACACCGCGCCGACCTCGAACGCGGACGCCGCAGCACCGCCGACCGACACGCCGGTGGAACCCGCTTCGCCGCCCGCACCGCCGATCGGCCTGCCCGCATCGGTGCGGCTGCGCTACCTGATGGGCGGCGAATCCAAGGGCTTGGTCTACCACGCCCGTGCCGAACTGCTCTGGCAGCAGAACGGCGCCCGCTACGACGCGCGCATGGAGGTCAGCGCTTTCCTGATCGGCTCGCGGGTGCAGACCAGCGAGGGCGCCATCGGCCCGGCCGGGCTGGAGCCGGAACGCTTTGCCGACAAGGCCCGGCGCGAGCAGGCAGCGCATTTCGACCGCGCCGGCAAGCGCATCGTGTTCAGCTCGAACGCGCCCGAGGTCCCGCTGCCCCCCGGCGCGCAGGACCGCCTGGGTGTGTTCCTGCAGCTGGCCGCGCAGCTGGCCGGCGATCCGCTGCGTTATCCGCGCGGCACCGCCATCTCGATCCCGACGGTGGGCGCGCGCGATCTGGGCGAATGGACCTTCGTCGTCGGTCCGGAAGAAACCCTGCAGTTGCCGATCGGGCCCCAGGCCGCGATCAAGCTCGACCGGGCGCCGCGCAAGGAATACGACACCCGCGTCGAGGTGTGGTTCGCGCCGGCGCTGGGCTACCTGCCGGTGCGCATGCGCATCACCCAGGCCAGCGGCGACTTCATCGACCAGACGCTCGAGTCGGCCGAACGGCCCTGAGGCCGTCGCCCCGGCGCCCTCTGCGGTTTGTCCTACCCGGTTATGCTCTTTCCGGCAACGTCCCCCGATGGCCTGCGACCTTGAAACTGGCACCGACGTTGCTACATGATCGAGACCGATGAAAGGCAAGCACCATGCAGATGCTGTATGACTCCGAGAGCTTTGTCGTGGTCCACATGGTCCCCGACGACGACGAGGATCTCCCGGAAACGAACGGCCCGCAACTCGCGCGCCACGGTTTCGAGATCGTCGACAAGCGTTCCGGCAAGGAGGTCTATCTGGACGGCTCCTGGGCCGAGATGTTCCAGGAAAAGATCCTCGACTGGCAGCGCAACACGCCCACCCAGGAAGAGGTGGAAGACACCCTCGACGGTTACGCCGGCCTGGCCCAGAACCCGGTGATCGTTCACTGATTCGCCGCCGACGACCGGCTCGCGCCGGTCCGATGCCGGCCCCACCCGACGCGCCACGGAGCCACTCCGCTGGCGCGTCGTCGTTTGTGCCGCCGCCCCCGCACGAGCGTGCCCCGCCTGCCGGCTGCGGGCATAGTCGGGGCATGCAAAGACGATCCCTCCTCCGCCTGTTGTCACCTGCCTGCGTCGCCCTGTCGCTGGCC
>JAKONS010000049.1 GCA_022701845.1 Burkholderiaceae bacterium | reverse complement strand
GTGGACGGCCGGCAGACCGACAGCGGCGACTGCAGCGGCCCCAAAAGCGCCCGCAACGTGCTGCTGCATCCCGATGTGGAAGCGGCGGTGTTCGAGGTGGCGCGCGGCGGCGTGCTGCGCGAGGGCCTGGGCTTCGACCGCTGCGAGGTCGCGGTGGTGACCAACATCGGCGCCGGCGACCACCTGGGCCTGAACTACATCACCACGGTGGAAGACCTGGCGGTGCTCAAGCGGGTGATCGTGCAGAACGTGTCGGCCAGCGGCTGCGCGGTGCTGAACGCGGCCGACCCGATCGTCGCGGCGATGGCCGGCACCTGCCCGGGCGACGTGGTGTTCTTCGCCGCCGACCGCAGCCATCCGGTCATCACCAAGCACCGGGCGCAGGGCAAGCGCACCGTCTATATCGACGGCGACGCGCTGGTGGCCTCGCAGGGCTCCTGGCGCGAGAGCGTGCCGCTGCGCGACATCCCGATCACCCGCGGCGGCGCCATCGGCTTCCAGGTGGAGAACGCGATGGCCTCGGTGGCCGCGGCCTGGGCGCTGGGCATCGGCTGGGACGTGATCCGCGCCGGCCTGGCCAGCTTCTCCAGCGACGCGGCCACCGTGCCGGGGCGCTTCAACATCATGGATTACCGCGGCGCCACGGTGATCGCCGACTACGGCCACAACCCCGACGCGATGCGCGCCCTGACGCAGGCGGTGCAGGCCATGCCCGGCCAGCGCCGCTCGGTGGTGATCAGCGGCGCGGGCGACCGGCGCGACGCCGACATCCGCGAGCAGACGGAAATCCTGGGCGCGGTGTTCGACGACGTGCTGCTCTACCAGGACGCGGCCCAGCGCGGCCGTGCCGACGGCGAGGTGATGCGCCTGCTGCGCGACGGCCTGCAGGGTGCCTCGCGCACCCGCCATGTGGAGGAGATCCGCGGCGAGTTCGCGGCCATCGACATCGCGCTGGAGCGGCTGCGCCCGGGCGACCTGTGCCTGGTGCTGGTCGACCAGGTGGAGGAGGCGCTGGCCCATCTGGCCGCGCGGGTGGCCGAATCGAAGACCGCGGCCTGAGGGCCCGAGCGCCCGGCCGTCGCGCTACCGGTTCGGAAACGCGGTGTTGATCTGCAGCTTCCAGCCGGAGCCGGGCTCGTCGCCGCGCTTGTAGACCACGGCGTTGTCGATCTCCACCGGCGGTATCTGCCGCGCGGCGTTGATCTGGTTGTATTCCTTGATGAAGTTGAGGGTGGCCTTGCCGTTGGGGGTGGCCAGCAGCGCCGCGAGCGCGGGGCTGCCGTGTTCGACGGTGACCTCGGGCCGCATCTCCGGGTTCAGCCGCAGCAGCGCTTCCTTGGTGACCGCGTTGTCGATGGTGTCGCGCACGATGGCCCGGGGCGGAAACACCGGCAGGTCGGCCAGCAGGTCGACCGCGCCGGAACGCCTGCCCGAGGCCACCGACGCCAGCTGGGCCAGCATCGCGTCGCTGGCGAAGAAGTCGAGCAGCGGCGACTTGTAGTTCTCCTGTGCGACCACCTGGGCGATGACCTTGCCGTCGCTGTCGGGCGCCAGGTGGTAGAGGTTGTCGAAGTGGGTCTGGGTGTCCTTGCCCTCGTGGACGAAATTCCACTGGCGCGGGAATTCGTCGGCGACATAGACGACGGAGGGGTCGCCCTGCAGGGCGCCGATCGACCGGTCGAGTTCGAAATCCCGGTGGTAGCGGTCGATGCGGCGCTGCACCGCGCCCACATGCGCTTGGGCCTTTTCCAGTACGGCGTCGGCGTCGGCCTCCTGCGTCGCTGCGTTGGTGAACAGCGCCTGCAGTCCGTCGAGGCCGGCGGGCAGGTCGTGGGTGAGCGAGGCTTCGCGGGCTGTCGCCATGTCGGGGGACGCGGATGTGCGCGGCGGCACGGCGGCGTCCGGCGTGGGCGGCTGGAAATCGCCGCCCGGCGCAGCGTCGTGGGTCTGCATGTCGGCCCGCATGTCGGCGAGCCACGACGGGCTGGGGCTACCGCTCTCGCCGCCGGGAGGCGACGTCGGGCTCTGCGGCTCGGGGGTCGGACGCGACGGCTGTGGGACCGGCAGCGTGCCGGGGCGGAGCGGCGAAACGTCGCGGGGGAAATTCATCGGCTTCTCCGGGCAGGCGGGGACGGAGTAGCACTCTAGGCAGCGGGCGCGGCTTCGCGCCGGGCGGGGCCGGGTAAGAGCGGACTATTCGGGCCGCGCGGCCGCCTCGTCGAGCATCCGCTCCAGCACCGGCGCCCGCGGCAGGTGCTGCAGGCGTGTGCGCAGCGCCGCCACGCAGGCGCCGGCGGCCTGCCGGTCGGGCCACCGCGCCAGCTGGTCGAGCAGCGACCGCAGGAATGCCGCGCCGTCGCGCAGGCCGCTGCCGAACTGCATCGTGCACAGCGGCACCGCCAGCCGGCCCATCAGCGCGGGTCCGCAGGCCGTTGCGGTGGCGGGCGATGCCGCCGGCAGCTGCGCCAGCAGGGCGGCGACGGCGGCGACCAGCCAGCGCTCGCCGCCGGCCGGCGCCTTCCAGCCGGCGAGCACCGAGCCGAGCTCCTGCACCTGCCGGTCGTGGTCGCGCCCGGGCGGCAGACGGCGCAGATCGGCCAGCAGGGCGTCGATCAGCCGCATGCGCTGCGCCGCGGGCACCTCCGCGCTCGTGTCGGCGACCAGGGTGCGGGAGAGCTTGCGCCAGGCGGCGCGCGCGATGCCGGCGCGCGGTGCGGCGAGCCCGGCCAGCGCGGCGGCGGTCGCGCTGGCTGCCCTGTCGCAGTCCGCTGGCTGCGCGGCTTTCGGCTGGGCGAACAGCGCGCGCAGTTCCCGGTGGGCCTGCGACGCCTGGTCGAAGTCCGCGCCCAGCAGGGCGCCGCATGCATCGGCGCGGCGGTCGGCCCGGCGCAGGCAGGCCAGCGACGGCAGGTCGAGGTAGCGATCCATCAGGTTCAGCAGCAGCTCGGTCGGCAGCCGGTCGAGCGCGCTCGGGGCGCTGGCGAGCGGGAGGTCGGGGGTGGGGATGCGGCCGGCATGGCGGGCGGCGGGCGCGGTGGAGACAGCGGAGACAGCGGAAACGGTGGCAAGCATGGTGGCGTGGTCCGGAAACGAAACCCGGCAGTCTCGGGCTGCCGCGGCACCCCGCGGGGCGGCCGGGCGACGCCGCGGCCGGCTGCGCGAACGCGCCGCCCTCAGCCCAGCACCAGCCAGAAGAACG
>JAKONS010000355.1 GCA_022701845.1 Burkholderiaceae bacterium | reverse complement strand
CTGCTGGCCGAGGTGCTGGCGCTGCAGGCGCGCGGCAGCGGCACCGCGGTGACGGTGCGGGCCGGCCTCGGCAACACCGCCATCGTGGCGGCCGCGCTGCAGAACGGCACCATCGACCTGTACCCCGAATACACCGGCACCATCGCCCGCGAGCTGCTGCAGCGGCCCGACATCGACACCCTGCCCGCGCTGCAGGCCGCGCTCGCCGAACGCGGTCTCGGCGTGGCGGTGCCGCTGGGCTTCCAGAACGGCTATGCGCTGGCCCTGCGCGCCGAGGTGGCCGACCGGCTGCAACTGCGCACCCTGGGCGACCTGGCGCGCCAGCCGCAGGCGCGCCTGGGCCTGTCGAACGAATTCCTGGGCCGTGCCGACGGCTGGCCGGGCCTGGCCGCCCACTACCGCCTGCCGCAGCGGCCGCAGGCGCTCGACCACGGCCTGGCCTACCAGGCGCTGGAGGCCGGCCAGGTCGACGCGGTCGATGCCTACACCACCGATGCGCAGATCGCCCGCCGCGGCCTGCGGCTGCTGGCCGACGCCGACGGCTGGTTCCCGCGCTACGACGCGGTGCTGCTGTACCGGCTGGACGTGCCGCAACGCTTTCCCGCCGCCTGGGCCGCGCTGCAGCGACTCGAAGGCCGGATCGATGCCGGCCGCATGGCGGCGCTGAACGCCCGCGCGGAGATCGACGGCGCGGCCTTCGCCAGCGTGGCGCAGGAGGCGCTGGGCAGTCCGGCAGCGACGGCGCCGGGCGCCGCAACCGCCGCCGCATCGCCGGCGGCCCGCACCACCCCGCCCGGCTGGCGCGCGCGCCTGTTCGGCCCCGACCTCGGCCGGCTGACCCGCGAGCACCTGACGCTGGTGGCGGTGTCGGTCGCGCTGGCGGTGGCCATCGGCGTGCCGCTGGCGGTGGTGTCGCTGCGCCGGCCGCGGCTGCGCGCGGTGCTGCTGTCGGTCGTCGGGCTGCTGCAGACGGTGCCCTCGCTGGCGCTGCTGGCCGCGCTGATCTCCTGGATGGGCACCATCGGCACCGCACCGGCGCTGGTGGCGCTGGCGCTCTATGCCCTGCTGCCGGTGATGCGCAACACCGTGGCCGGCCTGGACGCGGTGACGCCCGGCATGCGCCAGGCCGCCATCGCGCTCGGCATGACGCCACTGCAGTGCCTGCGCCTGGTCGAGATGCCGCTGGCATTGCCGGTGCTGCTGGCCGGGGTGCGCACCGCCACCACCATCGCCATCGGCACCGCCACGCTGGCGGCCTTCATCGGCGCGGGTGGCTACGGCGAGCGCATCGTCACCGGGCTGGCACTCAACGACCATGCCTTGCTGCTGGCCGGCGCCCTGCCGGCCGCGGCGCTGGCGTTGGCCAGCGAGGCGCTGTTCGGCCTGGTGGCGCGCTGGCTGCCGCATCCGCCCCGGGCCGCCGCGCGCTGACGGGCCGGCTGCGGCTCGCGGGCCTGCATGGCGTTTATGCTCGCGCAGTTTTTCAACCGCCCGCCTCAGGTCAGGACCCCCATCCGATGCTCACGCGCCGCAGTCTCATCGCCGCCTCCACCGCGGCCTCCGCCGCCGGCCTCACCGCCGGCGCCCCGGCCGCCTGGGCCCAGTCCCGCGGCAAGACCGCCGTCGTCGTCGGCATCGCGCTGGAGCCGACCGGGCTCGACCCCACCGCCGCGGCGGCGTCGTCCATCGCCGAGATCACGCTCTACAACCTGTACGAGACCCTGACCCGGGTCAATGCCGACGGCAGCGTGACGCCGCTGCTGGCCGAGGGCTGGGAGCTGTCGCCCGACCTGAAGACCCTCACCTTCCGCTTGAAGCGCGGCGTCACCTTCCACAACGGCCAGCCGTTCACCGCGGCCTCGGTGAAGTTCAGCTTCGAGCGCGCCGCCGGCGAGAAGAGCACCAACAAGGACAAGCGCACCTTCCAGAACCTGTCGGTGCAGGTGATCGACGACCACACGGTGGTGCTGATCAACCGCGAGATCGACCCCGACCTGCCCTTCCTGCTCGGCCAGGCCACCGCGATCATCGTGGAGCCCACCAGCGCCGACGCCAACGCCACCCAGCCGGTCGGCACCGGCCCCTACCGGCTGGAGCGCTTCGCCCGCGGCGCCTCGCTGGTGCTGGCCGCGTGGGACGGCTACCGCAACCCGCAGACGGCGCGCATCCGGCGCGCCACCTTCCGCTTCATTCCCGACCCGGCCGCCCAGGCCGCCGCCCTGCAGGCCGGCGACGTCGACGTGTTCCCGCGCCTGTCGCCCCGCAGCGCCGAGGCCTTCAAGGCCGACCCGCGCTTCCAGGTGCTGGTGGGCGGCTCGCGCGCCAAGACCATCGTCGCCGTCAACCACCGGCGCAAGCCGCTCGACGACGTGCGGGTGCGCCGCGCCCTCTACGCGGCGATCGATCGCCAGGAGATGATCGCCGGCGCCGCCGACGGCTACGGCACCCCCATCGGCAGCTACTACGTGCCGGGCGCGCCGGGCTATGTCGACACCACCGCGGCCAACCCGTTCGACCCGGCAAAGGCGCGCCAGCTGCTGGCCGCCGCCGGGGTGAAGACGCCGCTCGAACTCACCGTCACCCTGCCGCCCACCCCGTACGCCCGCCAGGGCGGCGAGGTGCTGGCCGCGCAGCTGGCGCGCATCGGCGTGGTGTGCCGGCTGCAGAACGTGGAATGGGCGCAGTGGCTGGCCAACACCTACGGCGGCGCGCATGCCTACGACCTGTCGATCATTTCCCACGTGGAGCCCTTCGACCTGGGCAACAACGCCCGGCCCGACTACTACTGGGGCTACGAATCGAAGGAATTCCAGGCGCTGTACGACCGCATCAAGACCGCGCCCACCCCGGCCCAGCGCACCGCGCTGCTGGGCGATGCGCAACGCCTGCTGGCACGCGACGTGGCCTCGCTCTACCTGTACCAGCCGCAGTGGGTGACGGTGGTGCGGCGCGGGTTGGGCGGCGTGTGGAAGGATCTGCCGCTGTTCGTCAACCCGCTGGCGGCGTGGAGCTGGGCCTGAGCACGGCGTGACGACTGCCGCAAGCGTGAGCGGCCCGCTTTCATCTTGTTCCCAGGCCCGCCGCGCAGCCGGCTAGCATGGCCGGCCTCGTGTTTTTCAGCGCTTACCCGCCTGCTCCCCGCCTATGCCGTTCACGACCGTCCAACCTGATCGCCGATCCTTCCTCGCCGCCGGCAGCGCCACCCTGGCCCTGGCGGCCCTCGGCCTGCCGCGCGCCGCACGCGCCCAGGGCAACGCCGCCGGCGGCTCGCCGCTGCGCCTGTCGGACCCGCTGCCGTTCTCCTTCGACGCCCTGACCGAGGAAGCCCGCGCACTCGCCGCCGCCCCGTTCGCACCGCCCGCGCCGCTGCCGCCCGAGGTGCTCGACCGGATCGACTACGACGCCCACGGCAAGATCAAGTTCGACACCCGCTCGGCGCTGTTCGCCGCCGGCCCGGGGCAGTTTCCGGTCACCTTCTTCCACCTGGGCCGCTTCTTCCAGACGCCGGTGCACATGTATGTGCTGGAGACCAACGGCGGCGACCGTTTCTCCCGCGAGGTGCTCTACGACGCGGCCTATTTCGACATGCCCGCCGACAGTCCCGCCCGGGCGTTGCCGGCCGGTGCCGGTTTCGCCGGTTTCCGCTTCCAGGAAAGCCGCACCGCCGACCAGCAGGCCAAGCCCTGGCAGACCAACGACTGGGTGGCCTTTCTCGGCGCCTCGTATTTCCGCGCCATCGGCGAGCTCTACCAGTACGGCCTGTCGGCGCGCGGCGTGGCGGTCGA
>JAKONS010000345.1 GCA_022701845.1 Burkholderiaceae bacterium | reverse complement strand
GCGGGTCGTGGCGGAACACCGAGGCGTCGCAGTCCTGCAGCGTGGCGCTGGCGCTGCCGGGGATGAAGCCGCAGATCTCCGGCGCCTGCGCCGGCATGCCTTGCTCGTCCCGCGGGCGCAGCTCCAGCACCAGGGTGGGCGCGACGATGCTTCGCATCGCGGCTTCCAGGTCGAAGCGGAATATCGCTTCGTAGGTGGGCACGATGGCGCGCCAGCCCAGCAGGTGGTCGATCACCATCGATTCGGCGGTGGCCACGTCGGCGGCCTCGACCGGGCCGCCCTGCAGCAGGTGGGGCGGCCACCACAGCGGCTGCAGGTCGGCCTGCACCATCAGCCATTCGCGCACCCGGTGCGCGCCGCCGGGGTCGCTGCCGAAGCGCGGGAAGTAGTGGTCGACCAGGTGGTGGATGGCGGCGTCGCGGGCCTGCCTGGACACGATCAGGCTGTGGGTGTGGCCGGCCAGTACCACCCGGCCCACCCGGTCGGGAAAGCGCGCCGCCAGCGACGCGGCGATCTTGTTGCCGGTGTGCAGCCCGAGCAGATGCGCCCGTTCCAGCCCCAGCGTGTCGAGCAGGGCGACCACGCTGTCGGCCATCGCGTCCACCGTCACCTCACCCGCCAGGGGGTCGGAGTTGCCGTAGCCGGGCGTGTCGAGCGCGATGGTGCGGAAGTCCTGCGCCAGCAGCGGCATCAGGCTGCGGAAGGCGCGCCAGGAGCCGGGTGTGGCGTGTAGCAGCAGCAGCGGCTCGCCGGCGCCGGCGCCGGCTTCGGCGTAGTGCAGCAGGCCGCGGGCGGTGTCGGTGTAGGCGGGTCGAAGGTCGGCGGGCATGGGGGGGCGTCTCGGAGAAAGGGAGCCGATTGTTCCGGCGCCGCGCGGCCGCCAGCAAGAGCAAAAGGACGAAGACCGTCTTCGCAACTTAAGAACACCGGACCCGCCTTTTCCGGTTGCCTCGGCCGGTGGCGTTTTCGATAATGTTCCACATACGGTATCAACGTTCCGATATAGGAACACCCGTTGAAAGGACGAACCACATGGAGACAAACCAGGAACAGCGTCGGCAGCAGCGGATCGTCGTGGTCGGCTGCGGTGTCGCCGGTCTCGCCGCCGCGGTCGCCGGCGCCGAGGCGGGCGCCCGGGTCACGGTGCTCGAACGCGCGCCGGTCGACGAGCGCGGCGGCCAGAGCCGCTACACCGAGGCCTATCTGCGCATGAAGAGCGAAACCGAGGTCACCGACGATTTCGAGGTGCACCTGGCCGAGAACGGTGCCGGTGCGATCAGCCCCGACCTGATCGAGGAAGCGGGCGGGCCGGCCTCGGGCCGCACCGGCCTGGTCGACAGCCTCAGCATCGCCGACCCCGAGGTGATCGACACCCTGGCCACCCGCGCCGGGCCGACCATCGCCTGGCTCCAGCAGTTCGGCGTGCGCTTCGACTTTCTGCCGACGCAGTTCCTCACCCGCAGCCAGCCGCGGCTGCTGCCGGTCGGCGGCGGGCAGGCGCTGGTCGATGCGCTGGCGGCGCGAGCCGAAGCGCTGGGCGTGGAATTCCTCTACGACACCGCGGCGCAGGACCTGCTGCTGGGCGCCGACGGCACCGTCGCCGGCGTGCGCGCCAAGACGCGCGGCGAGCGGCCACGCGAACTGGCCGGCCAGGTGGTGCTGGCCTGCGGCGGCTTCGAAGGCAACAACGAGATGCTGACCCGCTACCTCGGCCCGCGTTCGGTGCATCTGCGCCCGATCTGTCGCGGCGGCTACTACAACCGCGGCGACGGCATCCGCATGGGTCTGGCGGTCGGCGCCGCCACCTGCGGCGAATTCGGCAGCTACCACGCCGAGCCGGTCGATCCGCGCTCCGGCATCTCCGAGCCGGCGCTGTTCATCTTTCCCTACGGCATCCTGGTGAACCGGGCCGGCCAGCGTTTCACCGATGAGGCGCCCGGCACCGTCGACGCCTACTACGAGCGGGTCACCCGGCGCATCTACGAGCAGGACGGCGGCACCGCCTGGGTGATCCTCGACGCCCGCCACACCACCATCCCCAACTACCGGCTCGGCATCCGCACCGACCAGCCGCCGCTGGTCGCCGCCGACCTCGACGAGCTCGCCATGAAGACCGGCATCGCCGCCCCGGCGCTGCGGGCGACGATCGACGGCTACAACGCCGCCTGCGTGGCCGGCGACTGGAAGCCGCTGGAGCTCGACGGCCTGGCCACCCGCGGCCTGGCGCCGCCGAAATCCAACTGGGCGCTGCCGATCGACCAGGCACCGTTCCATGCCTACCCGATCGCCTCGGCCAACGTGTTCACCTTCGGCGGCCTGAAGACCGATACCGCGGGCCGGGTGCTCGACCAGGACGGCGAGCCGCTGCCCCACCTCTACGCCGCCGGCGAGATGACCGGCATGTACTACGGCAACTACACCGGCTCCACCTCGGTGCTGCGCGGCCTGGTCTTCGGCCGCCTGGCCGGCACCCACGCCGCCGGCCAACCCGTCGATCGACCCGTCAATCAACCCGCCGACTCCCTGGAAGGACACCCATGAAAACCGCACTGCTGCTGCTCGATCTGCAAAACGAGATGGTCGACCCGAAAGGCAAGGTGGGCGCCGGCGGGCTGGCCGGTGTGGTCGCCGAGCGCGGCGTGCTGGCCAACGCCGCGTTCGCGCTGGAGGCGGCACGCTCCGCGCAGATGGACATCGCCCATGTGCGGCTGGGATTCCGGCCCGACTATGCGGACGCGCTGAGCGTGGCGCCGCGGGTGGCGAAGATGAAGGAGCACGGTGCCGCCGTGGCCGGCACCTGGGGCTGCGAGTTCCCGCAGGCGCTGGCGCCGCGCGGCCAGGAACTGGTCGTCACCAAGCAGTGCGTGAACCCGTTCTTCAACACCGGCCTGATGTCCTGGCTGCTGCACCGCCAGGTCGAGAAGCTGGTGTTCGGCGGCGTGGTGACCAACCTGGTGGTGGAGATGACCGCCCGGGTCGCCGACGACGCCGGTTTCGCGCTGACGGTGCTGGAGGACTGCTGCGCCGCGCCCAATCCGGCCTGGCATGCGTTCTCGGTCGACAATATCCTTCCGCTTTTCGCCACGGTGTCCTCGTCGAAGCAGGTGTTCGGCTGATCCGGCGCCCGCCGGGCGCGCACCGCCCACTCCCCCGATGACCTCAGAAGACAGCGCCTCGTCGTCCGGTGACAGCCATCCCCGCTCGCCCTTGCGCACGGTGCAGGTGCTGCATGCGCTGGCGGCACATGCCCGGGAGGTGTCGCTGGCCAGTCTCGCCGCCGAATTGCAGTTGCCCAAGACCAGCCTGTTCCGTCTGCTGCGGTCGTTGGAGGAGGGGGGCTATGTGAGCTCGCGCAACGGGCTGCACCAGGTCGGGCCGCAAGCGCTGAAGCTGGGTGCAGCGCTGGTGCAGAGCCGCGCGTTTCCGTTGTGCGCGCGCCCGGTGATGGAATGGCTGGCCGGGCGGAGCGAAGAAACGGTGATCCTTGCCGCGCCGGACGAGACCGGTACGCAGATCGTCTACAGCGAGGTGATCGAGCCGGTCAACCCGCTGCGCTTCAGCATCCGGCCCGGGTTGACCCGGCCGCTGTTCAGTTCCGCCAGCGGGCAGGTGCTGCTGGCGTTTCGGCCGTCTGAAGCGCGTGACGAATACCTGCGCCAAACGCGTTTCGTGAAGTTGGCCAGCCAGACCGTCACCGACCCGGAGGCCCTCGGGAACAAGCTGGTCGGGATCCGCAATCAGGGATTCGCCGTCAGTGTGGACGGCATGTTCGACGGGGTGTATTCGATAGCAGCACCGCTGCTGGACGCCCATGGCGCAGTGCATGCCGCGGTGTCGATTTCCGCGCCGTCGTCGCGCGGAGCACAGCAGGAAGCGCGCTTCCTGCCGCTGTTGATGCAGGCCGGCGAGGAAATCTCACGGCTCACCGGCCACACCGGTGCCTACCCGCCGGCTTGACGGCTAGCTCTGGCGGTACAGCACCAGCAGCACGGCGGCCACCACCACGCCGACGCACAGGGCGATCAGGAAAACCTTGACCGCGCCCCGGCTGGCGCGTTTGTTGTCGACGTGGCCGCCGGTGGGGGTTGCGGTCGCGCGCTCGTTTTCTGGTGCAGTCATGGGGTCCCTTAGGTGAAGCGTGCATTGGGCGCACGGCGAGCCGCAGCGCGGGTAGGACGGGCGCGCGGCGCTGTGCCGGTGAGGCGGCGCGATATCGCCGCGGCGGTCATTCCACCGTGGCGCCGGAGGCCTTGATGATCCTGGCCCAGTCCTGCACGTCCTGC
>JAKONS010000296.1 GCA_022701845.1 Burkholderiaceae bacterium | reverse complement strand
CCGGCCGGCAAGCCGTCGACCTGGCGGTAGACGACATGTGCCGGCATCACCGCGGTGAGCGTGGCGCTCAGCCAGGCATAGGGCGACGCATCGTCGGCCAGGATGGCTTCCAGCGCCCGGTCGTCCGACGGATGGCCGATATGGGAATCGGCCTGCGCATAGCCGTGGCCAGGGAAATGCTTGCCGCAGTGCTGCATGCCGGCACGCAGCAGACCGTGCGCGACGCAGCGGGCCAGCGCGGCGACGATGCGGGGATCGCGGGCGAAGGCGCGATCGCCGATCACGCTGCTGGCGCCATGGTGCAGGTCGAGCACCGGCGCGAAGCTGAAGTCGATGCCGCAGGCGCGCAATTCGGCGCCCAGCACCTGGCCGGCAGCGCAGGCGGCGTCCATGGCGCGCATCGGCCCGGTCGGTTCGTGGGCGGTGGCGTCCTGCGCCCAGAGATCGCCGAAACGGCGCATCGCCGGCAGGTGGGTGAAGCCGTCGCTGCGAAAGCGCTGCACCCGACCGCCCTCGTGGTCGACGCACAGCAGCAGGTCGGGCCGGATCTCCTTGATCTCGGCCGACAGCGCGGTGATCTGCGCCCGGTCACGCCAGTTGCGACCGAAGTAGATCAGCCCGCCGACCAGCGGATGGGCGATGCGGCGCCGGTCGTCCGCGGAGAGTTCGGTGCCGGCGATGTCGATGATCAGGGGCGACGTCATGGTGCGGGTTCTGCTGCCGGTGCCTGTTCGACCACCACGAAGGTCACCGCGTAGTCGGTTTCGTCGGTCACGGTGACATGCGCCGACAGGCGCCGCGCCTCGAACCATTCCTTCATGGCGGCATGCAGCACGATGTAGGGCTTGCCGCCGGGTCGATTGAGGGTCTCGCACAGGCGCCAGGCCATCGGCGTGGTGATGCCGAGGCCCACCGCCTTGCTGAAGGCTTCCTTGGCGGAAAACCGGGTGGCCAGGTAATGCACGCCCCGGTCGGGCCAGCGGGCGCCCCGGGCGCGCCAGGTCTGCAACTCCGTCGGGCCGAGCACCCGTTCGGCGAACCGGTCGCCGTGCCGCTCCAGGCTCTCGCGAATGCGGCGGATGTCGCAGATGTCGGTGCCGATGCCGTAGATCATGCGGTCCGGGTCGCGGTCGGGGTCGGGTCCTGTGCGCCGGCGATGCAGGCGAGATAGGCCTTCACCGTCTCGGTATAGCCCAGCTCCAGCGCGTCGGCGATCAGCGCATGGCCGATCGAGACTTCCCGGACCTGCGGCACCGCGCGCAGGAACGGACCGAGGTTGTCGCGGTTGAGGTCGTGGCCGGCGTTGACTTCCAGGCCGTTATCCTGGGCGGCGCGGGCTGCGGCGGCGAAGCGCGCGAGCTGCACTTCGGCCTCGGGCGTGCCGTGGGCCGCGGCGTAGGGTTCGGTATAGAGCTCGACCCGGTCGGCGCCGACGGCGCGGGCGTCCGACATCGCCGACGCGTCGGCATCCATGAAAAGGCTGACCCGCACCCCCAGCGACCGGCATTCCTCGATCAGCGGACGCAGGCGTTCGGCGTCTTCCGGAAAGCGCCAGCCGTGGTCACTGGTGAACTGGCTTTCGCTGTCGGGCACGAAGGTGGCCTGGTTGGGCCGCAGTTCGCGCACGAATTCCATCAGGTTGTGGAACGGGTTGCCTTCGATGTTGAATTCGACCCGCGGCCACTTCAGCAACAGCTCGGCGAGGTCGTGCACGTCTTCGGCACGGATGTGGCGGGCATCCGGCCGCGGATGCACCGTGACGCCCTGCGCGCCGGCTTCCAGGCACAGGCTGGCGGCGCGGGTCACGCTGGGAATGCCCAGGTGGCGGGTGTTGCGCACCAGCGCGACCTTGTTGAGGTTGACGGACAGGGCCGTGGGCTTCGCAGGAGCGGTCGAGCTTGCGGTGGCGGCGTCGCGGGTGGCGCTCATAGCTTGTAGAGGTCGATCATCATCTGGCGGGTGCGCAGGGTTGCGACGCCGGTATGGTAGTGCAGCAGATTGCGCAGTTGCATCTTGAGGTCGGTACCCGGCGTGGCGGCATCGGCGGCCGCGCGCAGGGTGGAAATGAAGGGCGCGCTGTCGTCCATGGCCGCCTGCAGCGCCTGCCAGCGCGCACCGTTCAGGGCGCCGCGCTCGTCGCCCGAGGCTTCCCGCAAACCGCCTTCGGGCACCAGCAGGTACGGGCGGTCGGACAGCAGGGGCTGCTGGGTGGCGGTCTGCATGTCGAGCGCTGGCAGATGGCCGGTTTCGCGCAGCAGCAGCAGCTCGAACGCTCGCAGCACCGGCTGCAGCGCATCGCCATGCTCGGAGGCCAGCACCCGTACCGCGCCGGCATAGGCGTCGAAGAGGCCCGGATGCGCGTCGTCTCGCGCCAGCAGCCGCAGCAGCAACTCGTTGAGGTACATGCCCGACAGCAGCGCTTCGCCGGTCGGCATCACATGGCCGCCGACCCACTCCGCGCCCTTGAGGTTGTGGATCTCGGCGTCCTCACCGCCGGCCAGGGTCCAGGTCAGCCGCAGCGGCTGCAGCGGCAGCAGTACCGGCCGGAAATTGGAGCTCGGCCGCTTCGCCCCCTTGGCCACCAGCGCCACACGGCCCTGGGTACGGGTGAAGGTCTCGATGATGAGGCTGGACTCGCTCCAGTCGTAACGGTGCAGGACATAGCCCGGCTCGTCGGAGATGCGCTTGACGACCACGTCAACGGGCTGTCGGCCGCTTATTCATAGCCGAAGGAGCGCACCCGGGCTTCGTCGTCGGCCCAGCCGGAACGCACCTTCACCCACAGCTCGAGGAACACCTTGGCGTCCATCGCCTTTTCGAGTTCCTGGCGTGCTTCGGTGCCGATGCGCTTGAGGCGCTCGCCCTTGTCGCCGATCACCATCGCCTTGTGGCTGTCGCGCTCGACCACGATGGTGGCGGCCACGCGCACCATGCGCTTGTGGACCTTGCTGGGCTCTTCCTCGAACTTGTCGATGGTGACGGTGGAGGTGTAGGGCAGCTCGTCGCCGGTGAAGCGGAAGATCTTTTCGCGCACGGTTTCGCTGGCGAGGAATTTCTCGCTGCGGTCGGTGAGCTCGTCCTCGCCGTACCACCAGGCCTGCTCGGGCAGGTATTTCTCGCAGATGCCGAAGAGCCGCTGCACGTCCGGCGGACTCTTGGCCGACATCGGCACGAATTCGGTGAACGGATGGCGCTCCTGCATGCTCTTGAGCCAGGGCGCGAGTTCGGCGCGGCGGTGCACCGCGTCGAGCTTGTTGGCCACCAACAGGCACGGAATGCCGGGCTTCAGCAGCGACAGCACCTTGGCGTCGCCGAGGGTGAAATTGCCGGCTTCCACCACGAACAAAACCAGATCCACATCGCCGACCGCGCCCAGCACCGTCTTGTTGAGCGACTTGTTCAACGCGGTGTTGTGGCGTGTCTGGAAACCCGGGGTGTCGACGAACACGAACTGGGTGGCGCCCTCGGTGCGGATGCCGGTGATGCGGTGGCGGGTGGTTTGCGCCTTGCGGGAGGTGATGCTGATCTTCTGGCCGACCAAGGCGTTCAACAGGGTCGATTTGCCGACGTTCGGCTTGCCGACGATGGCGATCACGCCGCACCGTTGCGACTGGCCGTCGGCGGTGAGCCCGGTGGCCGCGACGCCGCCTCCGACCGGAGGCATCGGCGGCATCGCGAACACTTCCGCGGACGCGGACGATTCCGGCAGCGCGGCGTCTTCGCCGGATGCGGCGGGTTCGACCGGTTCGGTGGAGGGATCGTGGGGGGCCGCGTCGTGCGGAGCTTGGTTCATGGGTTCCCAGTTTTCAGATAAGCCAGCATCGCGGCGGCGGCGGCCTGTTCGCCGGCACGACGCGATCCGCCGATGCCGCGTTCGGTGCGGCCGGTTTCGGAGATCTCGCACTCGACGTCGAAGGTCTGCCGGTGGGCCGCGCCCAGCACGGCCACCACACGATAGGCAGGCAATTTCATTTTGCGACCCTGCAGCCACTCCTGCAACTCGGTCTTCGGATCCTTGTCGGCCGCGGGCATTTCGGGCGTGATGTCGAGGCTGGCGAACAGCCGCTCCACCAGCGCCACCGCCGCGCCGTTGCC
>JAKONS010000269.1 GCA_022701845.1 Burkholderiaceae bacterium | reverse complement strand
GACTGGCGGCGCGCGCCGATGTGCTGGGCGCACGCCTGGTGGCGCACCTGACGGCGCTGGCGCCGCGGGTGCCGCAGATCGCCGAGATACGAGCGCTCGGCGCGATGGTGTCGGTGGAATTCAAGGACCCGGAAACCGGCAAGCCATTGCCGGATGCCACCAAACGGGTGCAGGACCGCGCGCTCGAGCACGGTCTGCTGCTGCTGAGCTGCGGCGTCAACGGCAACGTGCTGCGCTTCCTGTTCCCGCTCACCATCGAGGACGCGGTATTCGAGGAAGGCCTGGGGCTGCTGGCCACCGCGCTGCTGGCCGCCTGACGCTGCCGACCTCCTGTGGCTTCGACACCCTCCCGACCGTATCCGCCGATGAAGCGGCTCGCCGTTGCCGGTTCCTACCTCTACTCCACGCCGATCGAGGGCCTGCTGCGGGCGCGACTGCCGGACTGGGAGATCGTGCGTTCCACCGAAGCGGCCGCGCACGAGGCGAGTGTCGCCGTCTGCTGGGACCAGCCCGCGGGCACCTGGGCCCACCTGCGCGGGGTGCGGCTCATCCATTCGATCGGCGCGGGCGTGGACAACCTGCTGCGCGACGGCACCCTGCCACCGGACGTGCCGGTGTGCCGCGTCGTCGATACCGCGCATGCGCAGCGCATGGTCGAATACGCGCTGTGGGGAACGCTGCATTTCCACCGCGGCTTCGACATCGCGCTGCGCAACCAGCGCCAGGGCCAGTGGCAGCGCCCGCCGAACCGGGCCGCGCAGGACATCGCGATCGGCATCATGGGACTGGGCCGCATCGGCTCGGCGATCGCCGAGGCGCTCGTCCACCAGCGCTACCGCGTGCGCGGCTGGTCGCGCTCGGCACACCCGCTCGACGGGGTCGAGGTGTTCGCGGGCGACGGGCAACTGGATGCGTTCCTCGACGGACTGGAAGTCGTGATCTGCGTCCTGCCGCTCACGCCGACGACGCAGAGGATCCTCGGCGCCCCCCTCTTTCAGCGCATGACGCCGGGCGCCAAGCTGATCCATTGCGGCCGTGGCCCGCACCTGGTCGAGGACGACCTGATCGCCGCGCTCGACTCGGGGCAGCTCGGTGGCGCGCTCGTCGACGTGTTCGAAAAAGAGCCGCTGCCGGTCGGCCACCGGCTCTGGGAACACCCCCGGCTCATCGTGACGCCCCACATGGCGGCGGTGCTGCCGATGCAGGCCGTCGTCGGGCAGATCGCGGACAACGTCGAGCGGCTCCTGGCAGACCGCCCGCTGCTGAACGAGGTGGACCGGGCGGCCGGCTATTGAGCGGGCCCCGGCGCGCAAAAAAGACCCGCTTCACACGAAGCGGGCCAAGGGCCGCCGACACCGAAAGAGGTCGGGAGGACAGGAAGAAGCCGCTCAGCGCAGGGCGATGCCGGCCGTCCTGATGGCTTGCGCGTAGCGCGGCTTCTCGGCGCGCAGGCTTTCCGCCAGTTCCGCAGGGCTGCCGCCCGCCACCTTGAAGCCCATGTCGGTCAGCCGGGCCTGGACATCGGGGGTGCGCAGTACTGCGGCGATGTCGCGGTTGATCTTCTCGACGATGGCGGTCGGCGTGCCGGCCGGCGCGAAGAAACCCTGCCAGCTCTCGACCGAGAAACCGGGCAGTCCGGCCTCGGCCATCGTCGGCACGTCGGGCAGTGCCGGCGATCGGTACGGGGTGGTCACCGCCAGCGCCCGCAGCTTGCCGGCCCGCACGTATTCGGTCACCGCGGCCAGGGTGATGAGGGTCGCGTCGGTATGGCCGGCCAGCACGTCGAGCGTGGCCGGGCCGCCGCCGGAATACGGTATGTAGTTGACCTTCGCGCCGGTCTGCTGGCTGATGATTTCGTGCGCCACCTGGGCGATGCCGCCATTGCCGGGCAGGCCCAGGCTGATGGATTCCGGCTGGGCGCGGGCGCGCGCCAGATAGGCCGCGAAGGTCTTGATGCCGGTGGCCGGGTTCACCACCAGGATCTGCGGGTTGACCACCGCCTTGATGACCGGCACGAACGCGTTGGTGCCGTCGTAGGGCAGGTCGCGGTAGAGGATCGCGTTGAGCGTCAGGCCCTCGCCCTGCTCCATCAGGGTGTAGCCGTCTGCCGGCGCCCGGGCCACCCGCGTGGCGCCGATGGTGCCGCTGGCGCCCACGACGTTCTCCACCACCACCGCCTGCCCCCATTTCTCGGTGAGCTTCTCGGCCACCAGGCGGGTGAGCTTGTCGGCGCTGCCGCCGGCGGCCACCGGCACCACGATCTTTACCGGCTTGGCCGGATAGGCGGCGTCGTCGGGCTGGGCCTGGGCCCACAGGCCCGGCAGCAGGAGCAGGCCGACGAGCGAGCCACGTGCGAGACGCCGCAGCGGCGGGAATGCGGTCGGCGGCGTGCGGGCGGCGGTGCGGTTTTTCGTGAAGAGCGGCATGGTGATCCCGAGGGCGATGGGCGACGAGCCCGATGCGACCGAATCTAGGCGCGCACCCGCCGCGGGCGAACGAAGGAGTCCGGATAAGCATGCGCGAAAAGCTTCCTGGCGGGGGCACGGCCCGCTGCCTACGCTGGCGGCCCCGTTCCTTCGCTTCTTTCTTTCTTCGATTCCCGTGGAGACCCTCGCCCCATGAGCCTGACCGAACTACCCGTCGATGCCGCCGGCAACGACATCGCCAGCCAGCGCACCCGCGCCGTCGACGCCTTCCTGCACTTGGCCCGGAGCCTGCTGGCCGCCGGCGAGACCGGACTGCCGGCGGTGGCCGACGCGCTGGTGACGCTCGGCCTGCAGAACGCCCTGTTCCCGCCGGCGCATTTCCCGGTGTCGGCGGATCGACCGTCGCAGGTCTACCGCCTGGCCGAAGACCTCGACGGCGGCTTCGCGCTGTATGTGTCGGCCGGGCTGCCGGGCAAGTCGCAGCCACCGCACGACCACACCACCTGGGCCGTCATCGCCGGCATCTCCGGCGACGAGCGCAACGTGTTCTACCGGCGCGAGCCGACGCTGCAGCCCGGCCACGACCGGCTGGTGGCCCTGCGCACGCAGGATGTGCACGCCGGCAGCGCGGTGGTGCTGTCGCCCACCGACGTGCACACCATCGAGCTCATCGGCGACCAGCCCGGGCTGCACCTGCACTTCTACGGGCGCGCGCTGGAACTGCTCGACCGGCGGGTGGTTTTCGAGGGCACCGAAGGCGGCAGCTACCGCCGCTTCTCGCCACCCAAGGAGATCCGCCATCCGGCGATCACCGCGCAGGCGTTGAAGGCGGCTCTCTTCGACGGCGAGGAGATCGCCGTGCTGGACGTGCGCGAAACCGGTGTCTTCACCCACGGGCATCTGTTGTTCGCCGCCTCGGCGCCGGCATGGCGGCTGGAGCTGTCGATCGACCGGCTGGTGCCCCGGCGCGACACCCGCATCGTGCTGGTCGATGCCGACGAATCGCTGGCGCACCGGGCCGCCGCCAAGCTGGTACGGCTGGGCTGGCGCAACTTGTCGGTGCTGCAGGGCGGCACCGACGGCTGGGCCGCGGCGGGCCATGAAACCTTCACCGGCAGCAATGTGCACAGCAAGGCTTTCGGCGAGGTCGTCGAACACCGCAAACACACCCCGTGGGTGTCGGTGGACGAGCTGCACCAGCGGATCGAACGCGGCGACGCGCTGGTGGTGGTCGACAGCCGCACGCCGGAGGAGTTCGCCGACTTCAGCCTGCCCTTCGCGCACAACCTGCCGGGGGCCGAGCTGGTCTACCGCATCGGCGAACTGGCACCCGACCCGACCACGCTGGTGGTGGTGAACTGCGCCGGCCGCACCCGCAGCATCGTCGGCGCGCAGACGCTGATCGACGCGGGCATTCCCAACCCGGTGGTGTCGCTGCGGGACGGCACCATGGCCTGGCTGCTGTCCGGCCGCTCGCTGGCCCACGGGCGCGCCGCACCGCTGCCGGAGCCGGGCGAAAAAGCCCTGGCCGACGCCCGCACGCAGGCGGCCGACGTCGCCCGGCGCGCCGGCGTGCGACGCATCGACGCCGCGCAGCTCGCCGCCTTCGAGGCCGAGGCAGGCGAACGCTCGCTGTATCGCTTCGACATCCGCAGCCGCGAGGAATACCGCGCCGGCCACCTGGCCGGCTGGCGCTGGGCGCCCGGCGGCCAGCTGGTGCAGGCCACCGACGAATACCTGGCCACCCGCCGCGCCCGCGTCGTGCTGGCCGACTGGGACGGCGTGCGGGCGCTGACCACCGGCGCCTGGCTGGCCCAGCTCGGCGGCCACGAGGTGTTCGTGTTCGCGCCGCCGCCGCAGGCGGTGTTGCTGACCGGCGCCGAACCGGTCGCGGTGCAGCCGACACGCACCGCCGCGCGGGTGCTGTCGGTCGGCCAGGCGGCGACCCTGCTGGCGGCGGGCACCGCGCATCTGTACGACGTGGACCGGCGCGCGCCCTACGAGCGCCGGCATGCCGCCGGTGCGTTCTTCGCGGTACCGGACCGGCTGGAAGCCATCGTGGCGCGCCTGCCGGCGACCGACACCGTGCTGATCACCTCGCCCGACGGCGTGCTGGCGCGGCTGGTGGCCGCCGAGCTGGCCCAGCGCAGCGGCCGCGATGTGCGGGCGCTGGTCGGCGGAACCGATGCCTGGGTGGCCGCCGGTCTGGCCACCGCGTCCGGCGCCGACGGCGTGCTGACCGGCGACGACGACCACTGGTTCAGCCCCTACCACCATGCCGACCTGTCGCGGCGCGACGCGGGCTTTCGCGACTACCTGGCGTGGGAGCTGGGGCTGGTGGAACAGCTGGAGCGGGAAGGCGAGACCGGCATCCGCCTGGTGCCGGCGGCCGGATGAAGCAGGGCCGGGGCCGGGGCCGGGCACCCGCGCCCTGCCCCGGCCCCGGGCTTCGATTCACAGTTTGGCGAGGGACACCTCGGTCGACTTGACCAGCGCCACCACCTCCGAGCCGACCACCAGTTCCAGGTCGTCGACCGACCGGGTGGTGATGACCGAGGTGACGATGCCCCAGGGCGTCTGCACGTCGACTTCGGAGACGACGTCGCCGCGGATGATCTCGCTGACCTTGCCCTTGAACTGGTTGCGAACGTTGATGGCCTTGATGCTCATGGTGGATGCCTTGGGGTGGTGGTTGACGGTCTGGAACGGAAGGAAGGAAGCGGAAGAAGAACAAGGAGGAGCGACGGGCCGACGCGCTCAGGCCGGCGCCAGCCGCGCGGCGCCGGCCGTGCGGTGCGCCGCCTCGAAGGCCTGCGCCAGGTCGGCGATCAGGTCGTCGGCGTCCTCGAGCCCGATGTGCAGCCGCACCACCGGCTGCCGGCCGCGCCAGACGCTGTGTTCGGCCAGCCGTTCGGGCGCGGCGATCAGTGCCAGGCTTTCGTAGCCGCCCCACGAGGCGCCGATGCCGTAGAGCGTCAGCGCGTCGACGAAGGCACGGGCCTGCGCCGCATCGGCGTCGCCGAAGGCGAACGACACCAGTCCGCTGGCGCCGCTGAAATCGCGTTTCCACAGCGCATGGCCGGGGTGGTCCGGCAGCGCGGGATAGAACACCCGCTCCACCGCCGGATGCGTCTGCAGGAACTGCGCCACCCGGGTGGCGTTGCGCTGGTGCTGCGCCAGCCGTACCGGCAGCGTTCGCAGCCCGCGCAGGGCCAGCGCGGCGTCGTCTGCGCCCACGGTGAGGCCGAGCGCCTCGTAGGTGGTGGCGAGCCGGCGCGACAGCCCGGCATCGCCGCTGACCGCCACGCCCTGCATCAGGTCCGAATGGCCGGCGATGTACTTGGTGGCGGCCTGGATCGCGATGTCGGCGCCCAGCGCCAGGGGGCGGTGGAACCATCCGCCGCTCCAGGTGTTGTCGGCGGCCACCGTGAGCCCGTGCCGGTGGGCGATGGCCGCCAGCGCCGGCAGGTCGAGCACTTCGTACAGCAGCGAGCTGGGCGATTCGAGGTACAGCAGCCGCGTCCGCGGCCGGATCAGGCTTTCCAGGTCGTCCTGCGACGGCGAGAAATAGTCGAGCACGATGCCGAAGCGGCGCAGCAGGGTGGCATCGACCCGGCGCACCGGCGAATACACGCTGTCGGCCACCAGGGCATGGTCGCCGGGCTCGAGCAGCGCCAACAGCACCAGGGTGATGGCCGACAGGCCCGAAGGCGCCAGGAAGGCGCGATGGCCGCCCTCCAGGCCGACGACGGCGTCCTCCAGTGCGCGGTGGGTGTCGAGACCGTGGCGGCCGTAGGAGGCGACCCGCTCGCCGGCGGCGCGGCGGTGGTGGGCGTCGTCCAGCGCCGCCACGCTGGCGAAACGCACGGTGCTGGTTCGCACCACCGGCACGTTGACCGGGCCTGCGCCTTCCCGCAGGGCCGGCGCGCCGGCATGCAGCAGCCGGGTGGCGGCACCCAGGTCGCGGCTGCGCACCGTACCGGTCGCCGGCTCGGTGCCGATGCGGCCGGTGTCGGTGTCGGAAAACGAGGATGTCATGGGAAGTCTCCGGGAATCCTGGGGAATCAGTACGAGAACCGCACCTGGTCGAAATCGAGGCCGGCGAAACGCGGGTCGGCCGCCGGCCGCCGCGCCACCTCGCCCAGCGCGCGATGCAGGAACGCGCGGGTGCGTTCGTTGGCCGGCGCGCCGAAGATGCGCGCGGCCGGGCCGTGCTCGACGATGCGGCCGGCCTCGGTGAAATACACCGCGTCGCTGATCTCCTCGGCGAAACGCATCTCGTGGGTGACCAGCACGCAGGTCATGCCCTCGTCGACCAGTTCGCGGATCACGGTGAGCACCTCGCCGACCGTCTCCGGGTCGAGCGCGGAGGTGACCTCGTCGAACAGGATCAGCTCGGGCCGCATCGCCAGCGCGCGGGCGATCGCCACGCGCTGCTGCTGGCCGCCGGACAGCTCGCCGGGATAGGCGCCGGCCTTGTGCTCCAGCCGCACCTTCTCCAGCAGGCGGCGGGCCTGGCCCTCCGCCTCCTGCCGCCCGCGGCCCACCACCCGGACCGGCGCGACGACCAGGTTTTCCAGCACCGTCAGGTGCGGGAACAGGTTGTATTGCTGGAATACGAAACCCACCCGCTTGCGCAGGTCGATGAGCGCGGGCTCGCTGCGCAGGGTGTCGACCCGCGTGTTGCCGACCTCGATCTCGCCGCGCTGGGGCCGCAGCAGGCCAGTGATGCAGCGCAGGATGGTCGATTTTCCCGAGCCCGAGGGCCCGATGATGGACACGGCCTGGCCGCGTCGCACCTCCAGGTCGATGCCCTTGAGCACCTCGTTGCTGCCGAAGCGTAGATGCACGTCGTGCAGCCGCACGAGCGGGGCGGAAGAATCAGCGGCGGTCATGGTGTCGCTCCAGGGCACGGGTGGCCAGCGCGATCGGCCAGCAGTAGAGGAAGAACATCGCCAGCAGGCTGAAATAGACCAGCACGGTGAAGTCGCTGCGGGCCACGGTGTTGCTGGCGATCTGCGCGGTATCGACCACGTCGTGCACCCCCACCAGCGAGGCCAGCGAAGTGCTCATGGTGATGCTGGCGTACAGGTTCATCCAGGGCGGCAGCATGCGGCGGATGCACTGCGGCAGCACCACCAGCCGGAAGATCTGGCTGCGCCGGAACGCCAGCGACCGCGCGGCTTCCCACTGCGCCGACGGTATCGACTGGATCGCGCCCCGGAAGATTTCCGCCACGTTGGCGCTGGCCGGCAACGCCAGGCCCAGCACCACCTTGATCCAGTCCGGGAACGGCACCGTCCAGGACACCAGCCGCAGCTCGAACGGGAACACGTAGGTGGTGAAATACACCAGCACCAGGATCGGCGCGTTGCGGAACGCCAGCACGTACCAGCGCACCGCCAGCCGTACGCCCGCCAGCGGCGACAGCGCCAGCGCGCCCAGCACCAGGCCGGCGCCGGTGCCAAGGGCGATCGCCAGCACGCTGATCTCGATGTTGACCAGCAGGCCGCGCAGCAGCGCGGGCGCCCAGGTGAGCAGGTGGCGGACGACCGCGGGCATGCCGTCGGTGCCGGCCGCGAACCAGCCCAGGAGCAGCAGGAGCGCGGCGAGCCCGAGCACCCAGGGATTCAGCATCGCTCCCGGCAGCCGCGCGGACGGCCCGGCCGGTGCCTCGGTGCGCGGCGCGAGCGTCAGTTCACTGGCCATAACCGGGCATCCTCCACCGGTGTTCCAGGCTGCGTCCGGCCAGCGACACCAGCCAGGTGAGCAGGCCGAAGAACAGCAGGATCAGCAGCAGCAGTTCGAGCACGTTGTCGCGCTGCGTCCAGATCATGATGGACTCGTAGGTCACGTCGCCGACCGCGATGGCCGAGGCCACCGCCGTCATCTTGACCAGATCGACCAGGTTGTTGACCAGCACCGGCAGCGAGAACCGCAGCGCCAGCGGCAGCTCCACCCGCAGCAGCGCCTGGCGCCGCGAGAAACCGAGCGACCGGGCGGCCTCGAGGGTGACGGCCGGCACCGCCTGGATGCCGGCGCGCAGGGCCTCCGCATGGAACGCCGCCTTGTGCAGCGACACCACCAGCACCACCCAGACGAAGGGCGTCAGCGGGTTGGCCGCGCCGTGGGCCTGCAGCTTCTGGGTGATGAGCATGTTCAGCACCAGGAAACCGCAGTACAGCTGCACCAGCGTCGGCGTGTTGCGGGTGATCTCGACGAACGCGCGCGCCGGCCGCGCCAGCCAGGGCCGGGGCGAGGTCAGCGCCGCGGCGAGCGCCACGCCCGCGGCCAGGCTGCACGGAATGGTGGCCAGGCACAGCTGCACCGTCACCAGCAGGCCATGCAGGAAGGCGTCGCGCTCGGTGGCCGAGAGCAGGAAGCCGTAGTTCAGGCCGATGGATTTCAGCCAGTCCAGTGCCGCGTTCATCCTGCCGCCACCTCCGGCGCGCGCGCGTCGGCCGCGGTCGCCGGTGCCGAAGGTGCGTTCTCCAGTGCCGCCACCGCGCGGACGATGCGCCCCATCGCGTCGGCCAGCACCGCGTCGCTCGCGGCGAACGAGATGCGGAAATACGGCGACAGGCCGAAGGCGCCGCCGTCGACCGCCACCAGCCCCTGCGATTCGAGCAGCCAGGCCACGACATCGGTGTCCGACGCGATCGGCCGGCCATCCGGCCGCAGCCGCCCGAGCAGGCCCGACACGTTGACGAACGCGAAGAACGCGCCCTGCGGCGGCAGCAGGCGCAGGCCCGGCACCGCGTCGATGGCCGTCTGCACGAACGCCGCGCGGGCGGCATAGCGGCGCCGCGACTGCGCCACGAAATCCTGGTCCGGCGCATCGAGCGCCGCGGCCGCCGCCGCCTGGCCGATCGCATTCGGGCCGGACGACGCCTGCGACTGGATCACCGTCATCGCCTCGATCAGCCAGGCCGGACCGGCGCCGTAGCCGATGCGCCAGCCGGTCATCGCATAGGTCTTGGAGGCGCCGTTGACCAGCAGGGTACGCGGCGCCAGGTCGGGCGCCAGGTGCAGCAGATGGACCGGCGCGGCCGGCGTGAACCAGATGTGTTCGTAGATCTCGTCGAGCAGCACCATCACCCGCGGATGGCGCCGCAGCACCTGCGCCAGCGCCAACAGCTCGTCGGCCGCATACACCGCGCCCGACGGGTTGCCGGGGCTGTTGAGCACCAGCCAGCGGGTGCGCGGCGTGATGGCCGCCTCCAGGGCCGCCGCCGACAGCTTGAAGCCGGTGGCCTCGGTGCAGGGCACGATCACCGGCTGGCCGTCGTTGACCAGCACCATGTCCGGGAAGGACGGCCAGTACGGCGCGGGCAGCACCACCTCGTCGCCGGCATCCAGCGTGGCGGCGAAGGCGTTGAACAGCACCTGCTTGCCGCCGGCGCTGGCGATGATCTGGGCCGGCGGGTAGTCCAGCCCGTTCTCGCGCCGGTATTTGCGGCTGACCGCCTGCCGCAGCGCCCGGCTGCCGGGCGTGGGCGTGTAGCGGGTATCGCCCCGTTCCATGGCCGCGACGGCGGCCTGCCGGATCGGCGCGGGCGTGTCGGCATCGGGCTCGCCGGAGTTCAGCGCGAGGATGTCGCGGCCCTGCGCGGCCAGCCGCGCGGCGAGCTCGCCGGCGGCCGCGTTGGGCGAGAGCTTCACGCGCCGCACGCGGCTCGACAGGAGGGGTTCGAATTCGCTCATGACAGGGTTTCCGGAACGGGTTGCGGCGCGGCGGGCACGGCGGACGCCGTGGGAGCGACGGCCGGGCTGGCCAGCACCTTGCCGGGGTTGAGCAGGCCCAGCGGATCGAGCGCCTGCTTGATGCGCCGCATCAGCGCCAGCTCGACCGAGCTCTTGTAGCGCGGCAGCAGGTCGCGCTTGACCTGGCCGACGCCGTGCTCGGCGCTGATCGATCCGGCGTGCCGGTGCACCTGGTCGTGCACCACCCGGTGGATCGCGTCCTCGCGCTCGAACACATAGGCCGGCGTGGCATGCAGCGGATGCGACACGTTGTAGTGCAGGTTGCCGTCGCCCAGGTGCCCGAAGGCCACCGGCCGCACGCCGGGGAACGCGGCCTGCAGCGCGGCGGCGGTGTCGCGCAGGAAATCGGGGATGCGCGAGATCGGCACCGACACGTCGTGCTTGACGTTGCGGCCGTCGAGCTTCTGCGCCTGGCCGAGCGCTTCGTCCCGCAGCCGCCACAGCGCCCGGCTCTGCTGCAGGCTCTCGGCGATGGCGGCGTCGCTCACCAGCCCGTCCTCGAAGGCGCTGCCGACCACCGCCTCGAAGCGTTCGCGCGCATGCGCCTGGCTTTCGTCGTCGCTCAGCTCGACCAGCGCATACCAGGGATCGTCGAGCCGCCGCAGCGGTATCGGCTGCTCCGGCAGATGCCGGCGGATCAGGCCGAGCGCGGTGTCGGACATCAGTTCGAACGCGGTGAGCGAGGCGCCGAAACCCTGGCGCGCGCGCGACAGGAACGCCACCGCGTCGCCGATGCAGCCGAACGCCAGCAGCGCCGTGTGCTGCGCCACCGGCAGCGGATACAGCCGCAGGGTGGCCGCGGTGATGACGCCCAGCGTGCCTTCGCTGCCGATGTAGAGGTCGCGCAGGTCGTAGCCGGTGTTGTTCTTGCGCAGGCCGGCCAGGGCGCTCCAAATCTCGCCCTCGGCGGTGACCACCTCCAGGCCCAGCGTCAGTTCGCGGGTATTGCCGTAGCGCAGCACCTGGGTGCCGCCGGCGTTGGTGCCCAGGTTGCCGCCGATGGTGCAGCTGCCCTCGGAGCCCAGGCTCAGCGGAAACAGCCGGCCGGCGTCGCGCGCGGCCTGCTGCACCGCCGCCAGCACGCAGCCGGCCTGCACGGTGATGGTGTCGTTGTCGGTATCGATCGCCAGCACCCGGTTCAGCCGGGCCAGCGACAGCAGCACCGCGCTGCCGCCCGCGTCGGGCGTGGCGGCGCCGACCAGGCCGGTGTTGCCACCCTGCGGCACGATCGGAATGCGCAGGCCGCGGCACAGCGCCACCACCCGCGCCACCTCGGCCGTGTCGGCCGGGCGCACTACCGCCAGCGCGCGGCCGGTGATGCGGCCGTGCTGGTCGGTCAGGTAGCCGGCGGCGTCGGCGCCGGTCAGCACCTGGGTGGGGCCGACGATGGCGCGCAGGGCGGCGAGCGGATCGGTGGGATGCGTCATGGATGCCTCGGTGGAGGATGGGCGGAGCGCCTCATGGCCGGGCCGCCTCGAGGGGAGCGCGATCGAAGGCGCCCTTCAGCGCCCGTTCGTGCGCCTGCACGATGTAGCCGTCGGGCACGCCGGCCTTGCGGGCCGTGGCCAGCAGGAAACCGCTGCGGTGCCAGTCCTGGATCGCCTTGTCGACGAAGGCCTGGGTGTCGGCCTCGTTGCGGCGGGTCCAGACCACCGTGGGCGAGGGAATCAGCTGGTCGGACGTGGCCAGCTCGAAGCCTTTCCACTCGGCCGCGCTGTCGCCGTGCAGGGTGTTGTAGAGCGTCGGCTGCACATGCACCGACGCGGCGCAGGTGCCGCCCTTCAGGGCCAGCAGCGATTCGGGAATGCCGCGCAATCCCTTGACGACCGCGCCGTAGCGCTCCTGCAGCGGCCGCGCGAAATTGCTGCCCTGCGATACGCAGGCCACCTTGCCGCGCAGGTCTTCCCAGCGGTGGATGTTGCTGCCCTTGGCGACCATCGCCGCGCCGCCGATGAGGTCGTAGGGCGTGGGGGCGAAGCTCAGGATCTCGCTGCGTTCCTGGGTCCACTGGATGTTGGCCACCAGCAGATCGACCTTGCCGGCCTGCAGGAACTGCACCCGGGTGGAGGCGGTGACCGGCACGGTTTCCAGTTCGACGCCCAGGCGCCTGGCAAGGTCGCGCGCCAGGGTGGTCTGGTAGCCGCCGGTCTTGCCGGTGGCCGGGTCGAGCACGCCGAAAGGCGGGCTGGGGCCGTCGATGCCGACGGACAGCTTGCCGCGCTGGCGCACCTTGTCGAGGGTCGCGTCGGCATGGGCGCTGCCGGCGCCGAACGCCAGTGCCAGCACGGCGGGAAGGATGCGGAGGATGGTCATGCGGAACACTCAGGCGGGTTTGGCGAATCGGGCGCGCAGTTCGGGCAGCAGGGGCTGCGGGGGCGTGATGCCCAGGCGCTTTTCGGTCTCGATCAGCCAGCCGCTGCGGTGCCATTCCTGCACCACGCGGTCGACTGCGGCGACGGTGTCGGCCTCGCCCTTGCGCACCCACACCACCGACGGCGCGGGCTGGAGCTCGTCCGCGATCGCGGCCTGGTAGCCGGCCCATTCCGGGTTGTTGCGCAGCAGCGGATGGATCAGGGTGGCGTCGTGCACCGCCGCCACGCAGTTGCCGCCCCGGAGCGCCAGCAGCGATTCGGACGAGGTCTTGAATCCGCGCACCGTGGCGCCGTACTGCTCCTGCAGCGGCCTGGTGAAGCTGCTGCCCTGCGACGCGCAGACGGTCTTGCCGCGCAGGTCTTCCCAGCGGGCGATGCCGCTGGTCTTCGGGCTGATCGCGGTGCCGCCGATCCGGTAGAACGGCGTCGGCGCATACGACAGGATCTCGGCGCGCTCCGGGTTGTATTCCATCGATGCGATGAGCAGATCGACCTTGCCGGACTGCAGGAACTGCACCCGGGTGGCGGGCTGCACCTGCACCAGCTCCACCCCGACGCCGAGGCGTTTGGCGAGGTCCCGCGCCAGTTCCGGGTTCCAGCCGGTGAGCTGCTGCGTGGCGGGATCGATGCCGCCGAAGGGCCCGCCGCTGGCCACCACCCCGATGGCCACCTTGCCGCGCTGGTGGATGCGGTCGAGGGTGGCGTCGGCATGGGCGGCGGCGCCGGCGGCAGACAGGAGCAGCAGCAGCGCGCCGTGTGCCGCGAGGCGGGCGGCGGGGCGCCGGATCGGAAGCGTCGGAGAGATCGGGAACATCGGGAACATCGGGAGGGTGGTCCGGGAAGCGGTGGGGAGCCGCATGTTCGGACCGCCGACGCGCCGCAGCCAAGGAAGATTTCCGGATATCGATAGGCGGCGCCGGCCGCATGACGACATGCGGAATCGGTCGTTGGCGCAGGCGGGTGGGGCTTCCAGAATGGCCGCTGTGCAGCCACCGGCCGTGCTGGTGGCAGCCTCGGCATTAAGTCGATCGCGCCGATCGCGCGAACTGCGCGTATCGCGCTAGGGCAGGAGTTCGAACGCGAAGCGCGCCGCCTGCCGGGCGTAGGTGGCGCGGGTCTGCTCCAGGATGTCCTGCAGTATCGCGAAGGCATCCGGCGCTTCTTGCCGAAAGCCTGCAGTCCCGGTGAAGCGCAGCTGCAACGGGAAAGCCGGCACCGGACTGGTCCCCCATATGCCACCGGTGCGGAGGTTGAGCATGCAGTCGAAAAGCGCGTCCCAGTTCATGCCCCAGCCGCTTTCCTCGCCCGGCCGCACCGTGTGGTTGCCGTCCGGTCCACCCAGTTGCAGGGCTTCGCCGAGGCGCGCCAGGACCTGGCGGGCGGTCGAGAGGCCGGTGAGGGGGATGTCGATCCTGGTGGTCATGGGTTCGGTTTCCTGAGGGTTCGCCGACGTCCGCTGGTCGAGTTCAGAAGCCCAGGTTCAAACCGATCTTCTTGCTGATCAAGAAGGTGACGAACAGCAGGATCGACAGCGCCACCACGAACCCGGCCACCACCTTGCCCACCATGCCGATTGCCGCCCTCCCCGCTTTGCCCTGCTTGCCTTTCTCGTAGTGCCACTTGACGGCGAAGAACATGCCTATGCCGAGCACGAGCACCTTGAACACAATAAAAACTACAGGGAAGAATTCCATCGTTTCCGGTATGGCGAGTCGTC
>JAKONS010000268.1 GCA_022701845.1 Burkholderiaceae bacterium | reverse complement strand
TGGCCGATGCCGGCCACAGCGTGCTGGTGATCGAGCACGACCTGGATGTGATCGCCGAGGCCGACTGGGTGATCGACCTGGGTCCGGAAGGCGGCTCGGGCGGCGGCCGGGTGGTGGCGACCGCGTCGCCGGAGGATGTGGTGCGCCTGGGCACCCACACCGGCCGCGCGCTGGCGGCGGTGCTGGCGCGCTGACGGCGGCCGGCCGCCGTCAGCGGCGGCGGCGGGCCGTTCAGCGCCCGGTTACGAGCGAGTGCACGAAGGTGTTCACCTGGTCCGTCTCGATGCGCGGATAGGCCGCGCGGCGCGCCCGGTCGCGCGCCGCATGGTCGAGCTGGGGCGGCAGGGCCAGCCGGTCGTCGAGCCATTGCGAGAAGCGGTCGAGCGGCAGCGGGATGCCGAGCGCCCGTTGCACCGCTGCGCAGGCCGCGTCGAAGCCGTCGATGCCCCGGTAGGACACCAGCCGCCCGACCAGCCCGCGGCAGGCGACCGCCGGCAGCGCGGCATGGAACTGGCCGTCGGCGCCGGCCATCAGCGCCCGCGCATTGGCCGGGGTGACCGCCACCGGATCGGACCGCTGGCCATCCATCGCGTACAGCGTGGAGCCGGTGCGCCGCAGCGCGATGAAGTCGCCCGGCGCGCCGCTCGCCGGGTCGGACGCCAGCAGCACCGCCGCGTCGAGCTGGGCGAACAGCGCCGGGCCGACCGCATCCAGCTGCGCGCGGTCGAGCGCGAGGCGCTGCCAGGGCTGGTCGTCCGGGGTGGTGCGCTGGCGGCCGTGCGACGTCGGGAGCCGCAACGCATCGCCGATGCCGGCGCCGCGGTGCATCGACGCGGCCGGGGTGACGCTGTAGCCGGGGTCCTGCATCAGGTTGGACAGCGCGGTATCGAGCCGCACCAGGCCGCCGGTGGCGCCGCCGCCGTGCAGCGCCACCACCCGGGTCGGCCAGGTGAAGTCGCTCCAGATGCGGTTGCCGGTCAGGGGCGGCGGCGCGGTCGGGCTGGCGCGGACCTGCGCCGCAAGCGGCGGCGCGCGGCCCGACAGCATCTCCTGCATCGCGAGGTAGACCCGGGTGGTGTCGGTGCCGGTGTAGCGCGGTTTTTCGGCGGGCTGCTGCGGCCGGGTGGTGCGCACAGCGGTCGCAGCGCCCGCGGTGGCGGGGCCGCTCGGGTGGCGGAAGACCGCCTCGAATGCCGCCAGGAACTGCGGCCAGGACGGCGACGGGTAGCCCGGCACGATGTTCAGCTGGCGCATCACCTTGGCGGCGCTGCGCCGCACTTCCTCGTGGTTGCTGAAGTAGCGGGACGGCAAGAACGATTGGGCGACGCTGGCCGGGTCGTCGAGCACCCAGCGGGAGAGATAGCGGTCCATGTCGGCGGGGCTAGAGCCGATCCCGTGGGTCAGCAGATAGCGCCGCAGGGACGCCGGATGAAGGCCCCTGGCGACGATGGTGCGGTAGAACAGGGTGATGCGCCCGTCGCGCATCAGCTCGTCGATCCGCGCCTGCGCCGCGTCGTGGTCGACCGGCTGGCCGGCGAGGTACTGCTGCAGGGTGTCGGCGTTGCAGTAGGTGCCCGGCGAACGGTCGTTGACCAGCGTGGCCAACTCCTTGTCGGGCAGGCAGTAGAACCACGGCAGTTCGGCATGCAGCGTGGCGAACACCGCGTCGAGCTGGTCGGCGCGGATGCGCGGCCGGGCCCATTGCCGCGCCTGCGTCACCGCGGCGAGTCCGGCTGGCGGTATCCGGTGCAGCAGCTGGCGCACCTGCGTCTGGGTGGCCTGCGGATGCTGCTGCCGGATGTGCTCGGTGAGCTCGGGAAAGCGGAAGCACGGCAGCCCGTCCGGGCTGGTGCCGACGAAGGGCGCCAGCGCGTCGGCCGCGACCAGCGCGCTCATCGCCTCGAAGATGTCCTCGTCGCGTAGCGGCGGTGCGGCCGGTGCCTGCCGACGCGGGTGCGTGGCGGCCGGGGCGGCCCGGGCCGGCTCGACCGCCCGCACGCGGCGCGGCGGGTTCTGCGGCCACACCGTGCCCGGCGGTGCGTTGTCGAGAATCCGGCGCCGGGCGCCGGCATTCACGATGTCGGGGTTGACGCACCATGTCTGGTTGCCGATCGGCAGCAGCGCCTTGCTCTGGATCAGCGCCCGCAGCAGGCTCTGGCGCTCGGACTTGCGCAGCCCGGGCGAGGATCGTTTCAGCGCTTCATGCGCTTGCTCGGTGGTGCAGCCGCCCGGGTGGTGCAGCAGCAGTGCATGGCCCAGGCCGGTGCGGGCGGGCGCGGCCGCACCGGCGGCGACGGCGTCGACATCGGGCGGATCACCGCGCAAATGCATGGTGAGCGGGAGGGTGGGCATGAATTCGCGCAGCCGGCTCGGCTTCTCGCCGACGGGATACAGCCATCCGCTGCTGCGCTCGAGCGTCGGCATCACCGTCGGGAGCTCCTCGATCTGCTGGCGCGAGAAGTCCGCGCCGCGCTGCGCCAGGAAACCCTGCACCTCCGACCAGTGCGCCGGAAAACCCCGCTGGCGCCATAAATCCATGTAGCCGAGCAGCGCGCCGGTGTGGGGTGCGATCGCCGCCGCGAAGCCGCCGACGGTGTCTCGCCCGGTGCCGCGGTTGAGGGCGCGCACCTCGCTGATCGAGGGCATGGTGCCGGTGCATCGGTAGATCAGGTAGGGCACCAGGAAGGGCCGGTAGCGGCTGACGAACGCCAGCAGCGACTGGCCGGCGGCGCCCGGGCCGGCGATCTGCAGCAGGGTGTCGGAAAAACGCTGCCGGTCGGTCAGCACGGCCGGGTCGCGCTGGTGGGCGGCGACGATGGCCGGCACCAGATGCTGCAGGCCGGGAAACTGCGGATATTCCTCGGGCCAGTGCAGCGCGATGCAGGGCAGCAGGTTCGCGCCCTCGCAGTGCAGGCCCCGGGCGACGAGCGCCGCTTCGAGCTGGTGGCGCGCATTGCTGCCATCGTCCGACCGCTGCACCGCGAGCACGGTGTCGGTCAGCTCGGCCATCGTGGCGGTGCGGGTCGGCACCGCCTGGGGCGACCGCGGCATCACCGAGTCGAGATGCACGACGGTGTGCGGCGCCAGGCGGGCCGACAGGTCGCCCATCACCCCGCGCAGCTGTTCGACCCGCCGGTGCAGATCGGCGCGCAGGCTGGGGTCGGTCCAGGGCGTCGTCGGCAGTTGCGCCGAGGTGCGCAGGAAGTCCTCCAGCACCGGCGCGATCCGGCCGGCCCGGCGGGTGGCCGGTTCGAGCGCGCGTGCGATTTCTACCAGCAGGGCGTCGCGCGCAGTTTGCACGTCGCGCAGGGTCGCTTGGCCGGGTGTCCGGTTGCGCGCCAGGCTCGCCTCGACCCGGCCGAGCGCGGTGCCGAGCTTGTCGAGGCCGTGCTGGATATCGTCGGCGACGCTGCCTTCGTCGAGCAGCGCCATCAGTTCGTCGGTGGTCAAGCCGCCGCCCGGCGCCGGAGCAGACGAGAACACGTCGGCCGCGGCGGAGGGGCCGCCGCGCGGGCCCGGCGCGAAGAGGTCGGTTCCGAGGAAGTCGGCGATATCCGGCCAGTGGCCGTTCGTGGTGGCGGCGCCGCTATCGGTCGTGCCGGCGATGGTGGTGGCGGCGGTGGAGGTAGCGGAGGTGGAGGACCGGGCGTGGGGGCCTTGTGGCGGGGGCGACAGCGAGAACGAGGGTGCGGGGGAGGCGGGGCGGGTCGGGGAAAGCATGGCTCACCTGGTTGGTTCGGAGCCGCCGATGCTTGTGATTGCCGCCCCGCCCTGGCGGGGAAGACGCGAACATTCCAGGTCGCCCGCGAAGCGCGACCCGGGAATCACCCGAAGTGCGCAGGGAACCGGTTCAGCCGATGTTGCGCATCAGCCAGATCACGTCGATCCGGCGGTGGCCCGAATCCTTTTCGCGATGCGGCTCGCCGACCACGCTGAAGCCTTCGGGCTTCGTCACCCACTGGCTGGCCAGGGCGTCGAATTCCTCGTCGGTCACCCCCAGGTCGTCGGCCCGCACGAATACCTTGCGGCCGGGGTCTACGTTCTGCATCAGGTCGTGGATCGTTCGCATCGTCTGGGTGTCTCGTGGTTGGGCGGGCGATGCTAGCAGTGCCGTCCTGGTGCGATGCGAAAGGTTTTTCGAGTTTTTTTCGCAGGAGCTAGCCAAAGGCTGAAAAGTGCCGCATAATTCGAGGCTTCGCGGCTGTAGCTCAGTTGGATAGAGTACTTGGCTACGAACCAAGGGGTCGTGGGTTCAATTCCTGCCAGCCGCACCAAAAAGGTATGCCTCCATGTTGAAAGACATGGGGGCATTTTCCTTTGTGGCGCATCAACTTAGATGTCGCCATGGCTCAGCGGTATCCATCACCGCTGAGCCATTTTTTTCCCTAAGCCGCTTTCGCCTGGGGGACTTTTGGGGGACTGCTCCCCCGCGTCGCCTCTTGTTCCCGCTGCAGCATCGCAAGGCTTCGATTCCAGCCGGCGGTTTCGGCCTTGATCTTCTCGAGCGCAGCGTGGATCTCGATGACCTGGGCCACGCT
>JAKONS010000264.1 GCA_022701845.1 Burkholderiaceae bacterium | reverse complement strand
TGCCGGCGGCGATCGCCTCGCCCGCCAGCGCCACCACGAAGGTCTTGCCGCGGTGCATGTGGATATAGGGCGCGACCGAGCGGAACCAGGGCACGAAGGTGAAATTGAAGACAGCGGACATGGGCGGACGGGCGGGGCGGAGGGGCACTGCGAATGGGCAGGCCGGCATCATAAGGGCCGGTTCCCCCCGCGCCGACGCTCACGGCGCCGGACGAAAGGCCTCCAGCCGGGCCGCGAAAGGCGCCAGCACCAGTCCCTCGTCCGGCAGGGTGCCCGTCGCATCGACGAGCGGGGCCAGCACGATGCCGTAGCGCTCGAGCATCGGCAGCAACGCCACCGGCGCGATGGATCCGTGGGCCAGCAGGGCATCCACCATGCACGTCAGCGCCTCGCGGTAGGTGGTCAGCAGTTCCCGGGCGCGGTGGTACTGCTGCTGCAGGAGTGCTTCGATGGCGTCGTTGCTCGGCGCGATGGCGGTATTGATGTGGTTGTCCATTTCCACGGTCACATCGGTGCGGGCGAGCCGCTCGCCGAAGCCCTGGTGGCGCAGGTAGCGCGCAGCGGCGGCGGTCACCTGTTTCAGGTCCTGCTCGGCCCCGGTGGTGCAGCACATGTCGCCGAACACCATCGCCTCGGCCACCCGGCCGGCCAGGCCGACACTCATCATGTCGAGCGTGTTCTGCCGCGTGGTGACCTTGCGGCTGGAGAAGCTGTTGTAGCCGCCTTCGAACGACGCGATATTGATCTTCACTTCCTGCGGCGCATGGCCGAAGAGCACGCCGTACACCAGCGCGTGGCCGGCTTCGTGCACCGCCAGCAAGGCGCGCAGGTCGGCGTTGGTGCGCTGCTTGATCCGGCTGACTTCCAGCAGCACCGGGAAGCCGTTCTGCACCGCGCCCTGCGGACCGACACCCCGCACCAGCAACCGGCTCCTGTCGGCCGCCATGCCGACGGTGAACGCCTGGTCCAGCGACAGCTGCTCCTGCAGCACCCAGATCGCGGCGTTGACCAGATTGGCACTCAGGATGGCGTGGATCGACGAGAACAGCGGCCGCGTGCCCTGGGCCGGAAACACGCCATTCGCATAGAGCTCGTCGAGCACGTCCTGGCCGATGGCGAAACGCACGCCGCACTGGGCGGCGATGTCGTCCTCGTACCGGGTGCACATCTGGCGTATGAGCTGTTCGTAGGTCGACTTGCTGAAGGAGGGATAGATCACATGCTGGTTGCCCAGCCGGGCGATCTGCTCGGGCTTGAAGCGCTCGCCCAGCGCCTTCTTCACATCGATCAGCGAGAGCTTGCGGGTCAGCCGGTGGAAGATGTCGGCGTCGGTATCGCAGTCGGCCACGCGCTGGGCGGTCTCCTGGTACATCTCGTCGAGGTTGCCGCAGACGAACACGAGCAGCTTGCTGTAGTCGGTTTCCCAGGCGCGCGACGAGTTCTGGAAACGCAGGTAGAGCGCCTGCACCTTGGCCGACGACCACTGCATGATCTCGGACAGCGGCTCCTGAAGCTTGAGCACCCGCTTGAGTTCCTGCCCGTCCCAGGCATCGAGCTGGAAGCGGTAGGGCGCCTTGCCCGGGCGAGCGTCGGCGGTGTCCGTGTCCGCGCGCTCCTCGTCGTAGATGGCCTCGGCCAGCATGCGCTCGATGTTGGTCAGGGTGCTCAGGGCGGGCGGCAGGCGCCCGTCGGAGAGCAGGGTCCAGACATCCTGGTAGCGCTCCACCTTTACGTCCTCGCCCTTGGCGTCCCGGGTGCGGAAGCGCTGGAATTCGTCCAGCACCAGGATGCCCGGAGCGCCTTCGAGGATGTCCGAATCGCCCAGCATGCCGGAGATGGTCGAGCTGCGGTAGTTCGCACCGTGGCTGAAGCCGTCCATCTGCACTTCCAGGAAGCGGCCGTAAAAGCCCAGCAGTTGCGCCAGGCGGCGGATCAGCTGCGTCTTGCCGGTACCGGTCAGCCCCCACAGGCACACGATGACCGGGCGGGTGATGAGCAGCGGCAACACGTACCAGGCGCGCACCGATTCGATGACCCGGTCGATCACGTCGTCGATGCCGACCAGCTCGGTCTTCAGTTGCCGCGCGGCCTGCGCCAGCGCGGACTGCCGTGCGTCGAGTTCGGCGGCGCCGATGAGGCCGGCTGCCGGCGCGTCTGGGGTGATGTTGGGATGCATGGTGGGGATACGTCGGGCAGGCCAGCGCCGGGGGGGCGATTCTGGTCTGGCCGCAGGCGCCCTGACTAGGGCGCGCAGGGACCCATGCCGCATGAAAGCGAAGCGGCGAAAAATGTGGCATAGCCGGGCGCCGCGGGCGCTGGGCGCGGCTTGTTCGGATAATCCCGCCCATATGTCTGTTTCCGATCCGCGCCAGCCCCCGCTCTCCCCACCGCCCGTACCCTCCGCGCCGCCCGCCAGGCTGCGCATCACGTTCCCCGAATCGCTGCCGGTATCGGCCCGGCGCGAGGAAATCATGGCGGCGCTCAGCCAGCACCAGGTGGTCATCGTGAGCGGCGAAACCGGCTCCGGCAAGACCACCCAACTGCCGAAGATCGTGATGGCGATGGGCCGCGGCAAGCTCAACGCGCCGCCCGGCAAGGGCAGGCTCATCGGCCACACCCAGCCGCGCCGCATCGCCGCCTCGTCGGTGGCCAAGCGCATCGCCGAAGAGCTGGGCACGCAGCTGGGCGACGTGGTGGGCTACAAGGTGCGCTTCCAGGACCGCCTCAGCCGCGACGCCTCGGTCAAGCTGATGACCGACGGCATCCTGCTGGCCGAAACCCAGACCGACCCGCTGCTGAAGGCCTACGACACGATCATCATCGACGAGGCCCACGAGCGCAGCCTCAACATCGACTTCCTGCTGGGCTACCTGCGCGAGATCCTGCCGCGCCGGCCCGACCTGCAGGTGATCGTCACTTCGGCCACCATCGACGCCGAGCGCTTCGCCCAGCATTTCGCCTCGGCCAAGGGCCCGGCGCCGGTCATCACGGTGGAGGGCCGCACCTTCCCGGTCGAGCAGCGCTACCGGCCCTATGAAGAGTCGCGCGACTACGGCGCCAACGACGCCCTGGCCGACGCGGTCGACGAGCTGTGGCAGGACCCGCGCCAGACCGGCGACATCCTGATCTTCTTTCCCGGCGAGCGCGAGATCCGCGAAGCCGCCGACCACCTGCGCGGCCACCTGGCGCACCACCCGGTGCTGCGCAGCGCCGAGGTGCTGCCGCTGTTCGCCCGGCTGTCGCAGGCCGAGCAGGACCGCATCTTCGAGGGCCACACCGGCCGCCGCATCGTGCTGGCCACCAACGTGGCCGAAACCTCGCTCACCGTGCCCGGCATCCGCTATGTGATCGACACCGGCACCGCGCGGGTCAAGCGCTACAGCTACCGCAGCAAGGTCGAGCAGCTGCTGGTCGAGCCGGTCAGCCAGGCGGCGGCCAACCAGCGTGCCGGCCGCTGCGGGCGGGTGGCCAACGGCATCTGCATCCGGCTCTACAGCGAAGAGGATTTCGCCGGGCGCCCGCGTTTCAGCGATCCGGAAATCCTGCGCTCCTCGCTGGCCGGCGTGATCCTGCGGATGAAGTCGCTGCACCTGCGCGACGTCGACGAATTTCCGTTCCTCGAGGCGCCGCAGAAGCGCGCCATCGCCGACGGCTACCAGCTGCTGTCGGAGCTGGGCGCGGTCGACGACGACAACCAGCTCACACCGGTCGGCCGCGAGCTGTCGAAGCTGCCGCTCGATCCGCGCATCGGCCGGATGATCCTGGAGGCACGCGACCGCGGCGCGCTCGACGAGGTGCTGATCATCGCCAGCGCGCTCAGCGTGCAGGACGTGCGCGACCGGCCGATGGAGCTGCAGGCCCAGGCCGACCAGGCGCATGCCAAGTTCGACGACGACAAGAGCGAGTTCAGCGGCTACCTCAAGCTGTGGAAATGGATCCACGACGCCCGCGGCGGCGCGCCGGTGGCCGCCACCCGCCGGCAGATGGCGGCGCAGCAGGGCGACGGCGGCCGGCGCGTCAGCACCGCCAACGCGGCCTACCTGCCGGTGGCGCAGCGGCTGGTGGCGGCGCCGGTGGTCGACGCGGTGGCCGCACCCGCGGCGCCGGCCCCGGCGGCGCAGGCCGCGCCGCAAGCGGCGGTGGCGCCCACCCACAAGCTCAGCAACCGCCAGTACGAGCAGCTGCTGCGCGCCAATTTCATCAACATCCGCCGGGTGCGCGAATGGCGCGACATCCATTCACAGCTGGTCGCCACGGTGCAGGAGCACCGCTGGCAGATCAACGCGGCGCCGGCCAGCTACGAGCATCTGCACCTGGCGATGCTGTCGGGCCTGCTGGGCAACATCGGCTTCCGGCCGGAAGACGCCGGCAGCGCCGGCAGCACCCAGGCCGGCGGCGCCGGGCGGGCGGCGGCCGGGCAGGGCGAATACCTGGGCGCGCGGGGCATCAAGTTCCACAAACACCCGGGCGCGCATCTGTCGAAGCGGCCGGGGCGCTGGATCGTCGCGGCCGAGCTGGTCGAGACCACCCGCCTGTTCGGCCGCGGCATCGCCGCCATCGAGCCGCAATGGCTGGAGGAGGTGGGCGGCCATCTGCTGAAGAAGCAGCTGCTCGACCCGCATTGGGAGAAGCGCGGCGCCGAGGTGGTGGCGCTGGAGCGCGCCACGCTGTACGGCCTGGTGGTGTACAGCGGCCGGCGCGTGCCCTACAGCCGGGTCGACCTGGCCGCCGCGCGCGAGATCTTCATCCGCGAGGCGCTGGTCAACGAGGAATGGGACGGCAAGCTGCCGTTCCTGG
>JAKONS010000246.1 GCA_022701845.1 Burkholderiaceae bacterium | reverse complement strand
TAGTCGAGCGCGCCGGGATGGGCCTTCACATAGGCGATGAAATCCGCCGGGTTGCGGATCGGCGAGCCCTTGCGCAGCGCCACGACGTAGGGAATGTTGAGCAGGCTGATCACCGGGGCGAAGTCGGCCGGCGACAGGTTGTCGCCCTGCAGCCGCGGCGCGATGGTGAGCGCGCCGGTGCCGGTGAACAGCAGGGTGTAGCCGTCGGGCGCAGCGCGCCTGACCCGCCCCGCGCCGACGGTGCCGCCCGCGCCCACCACCGATTCGACCACCAGCGTCGGGCCGCCGCGCCGGTCCAGCACCGCCTGCAGCGCCCGCACGTACAGGTCGGCGCCGCCCACCGCATAGGGCACGACGACGCGGATCGGCCGGGCCGGAAAGTCGGCCGGCACCGGCTGGGCGACGGCGCTGCCCGCCGGCCATGCGCAGGCGGTGGCCGCCAGCAGGGCCAGGCTGCTCGACAGGGCGCGTCTCGTATTCATCGGGTGCTGCTTTCGTGGTGGTCGATCGATGGCGTCGGGCCGACCGCCCGCGGCGCGAAACCGAACAGCCGCACCGGGTTGTCGGTCAGCACCCGGCGGCGGTCGGCGGCGTCGGGCAGCCAGCGGTGCAGCGCCTGCAGCAGCGTGGCGTGGTCGGTGCGTTCGGTGGCGTGCAGGAAGGGCCAGTCGGAGCCCCAGACGCAGCGGTCCAGCGTGAAGGCGTCGATCAGCGCGGCGGCATAGCGGTCGGCATCGGTATGGGGAAAACCGTTGCCGAAGCGGAAGGCGCCCGACAGCTTCACCACCGCGTTGCCCTGGCGCCCCAGTGCGAGCAGGGCCTGGAAGCCCGGCTGCTGCAGGCCGGCGGCCGCATCGGGCCGGCCGCAGTGGTCGACCACGATCGGCAGGCCGGCGTCGAGCAGCACCGGCAGCGCGCGCACCAGCGTGTCGCCCTGGTAGTGCACCTGGGCGAACCAGCCGTGGCGGCGGGCCAGCGCCAGGCTGCGCCGGGCACCGGGCGCATGCAGGCTCGGGCTGGCCTCAAAATTCAGGTTGAAGCGGGTGCCGATCACCCCGGCCCGGGCGAGGCGTTCGTACTCGGCTTCGGGCGCGTCGTGCGCCATCACCGCCACGCCCTTGAACCGGCCTCCAAAGCGGCCGAGCACGTCGGCCAGGCAGGCGTTCTCGGTGCCGTAGCCGCCCAGCGGATTCACCAGCAGGCCGTGGGTGAAACCGTGCGCGTCCAGCACGCAGGCGAACTGCTCGGCGCTGCCCACCTCGTTGGCGGCCAGGTCGAAGCCGCTGCTGGCATCGAACGGGTAGCGGGCGGTGTCGTAGACATGCGCATGGCAGTCCACGAAGCCGACCGGCGCGGTATCGGCGGCGCTGCCGAGGGAACCCGGTGCCGCGGCCACGCTAGCCGCCCGCCGGCGCCGGCCGCGCGCGGGCGATGGCCTGCGCCGCCTGGCCGAGCATCGCCTGGTCCGACCCCTGCACGAACCAGCCGACGCCGAGGGCGCGGTATTTGTCGCGCTCGGCGGTGCTGCCGACGAACATGCCGACCGCCTTGCCGGCCGCCAGCGTCTGGCGCACCACCGCCAGGGTGGCCTCGATCACCGCCGGGTCCTGGGCGTTCTGCAGGCCCATCGACAGCGCCAGGTCGGCGCGGCCGATGAAAAGCGCATCGACGCCGGGCACCGCCGCGATGGCCGCCGCGTTGCGCACCGCCTCCACGCTCTCGATCTGGCAGACCACCACATTGCGGTCGCCCTGCGCGATCGCCGCCCGCATGCCGAGGGCGCCGTAGCCGGCCGCCCGCGGCGACGAGGAATAGCCCCGGTCGCCGCCGACATAGCGGCAGTGCGCCACCACCTCGCGCGCATCCTGCTCGGTGTCGACATGCGGCACCAGCACGCCGGCCGCGCCCATGTCGAGCACCGACAGCAGCCCCGCCGCGCTGCGCTCCAGCACCCGCACGAACAGCGGCAGGCCGGTGGCGCGCCCGGCGATCATGGCGGCGTCGAGCGCGGCCCGGTCGAAGGGCGCGTGCTCGGCGTCGAGCACCGCGAAATCGAGCCCGGCGCCGCCCAGGATCTCGACGACCTGCGCCGAGGTGGTCTTGACGAAGGTGCCGACATGGTGGTCGTCGCCGGCGGGCAGGCGGTAGGGCATGGTCATGCAGCCGCTCCCGCGGCGAACACCGCCCGGCCGGTGTCGTGCCACACCGCGCGCTGCTCGGCCGGCGTCAGCAGCTGCGACGCGTCGACCATGCGCTGCACCATGCTGGCGTAGGTGCCGGAAGAGGTGCCGATGTCGGAGCCCCACATCAGGTGGTCGGCGCCGAACAGGTCGACCGCCCGGCGCAGCAGCCGGTCGGCCGGCACATGCTCGGCGTGGCAGATGTCGAGGTTGATCGAGGTGAACTTCAGGAATATCCGCTCCCGCCCGCCCAGCGTCTCGTAGCGCTCGTCCAGCCCGAAATGCGCGCCCTCCTCCATCTCCGGCTCCAGCAGGTGGTCGAGCACGATGCGCACGTTCGGGAACCGGTCGGCCAGCCGCAGCAGCGCCGGAATCGACGGCCCGCCGCCGCCCTGCGCCAGCACCTCCAGGTCCATCACCAGGCCGGCCGCGTCGATCACCTTCCAGGCTTGCAGCGCCTGCGGCGAATCCAGCCAGGGCATCGAGCCGTCGGCCTGCCGGCCGCCGAACAATCGCAGGCCGACGATGCGGCCCTCGTCGATCAGGCGGCGCACCGTGTCGGGCGTGTCCGGGTCCTGCGCGTCGAGGATCACCACCGCCGCGAACAGGTCGGGATGCGCCGCCGCCGAATCCAGGATGTAGCGGTTGTCGTAGCGGTAGACCATGCGCTTCTGCACCGCCACCGCGCCGTCGACGTTCTGCTCCCGCATCCAGCGCAGCATCGGCTCCGCATCGGGCACCTCGTTGAGCGGCGTGGGGCCGTGGTAGCCGCCGGGGCCGCCGATCACCCCCGGCGGGCGGTAGGGCGCGTCGGCCGGGCGTTTCAGCGGGTTGCGCGGATAGCGCTGCTGGTCGTGGGCGACCAGGTGGGCGTGGGCGTCGAAGAAGAGCGGGCGGGGCGAAGTCATCGGGTGGTTTTTCCTATTCGAGGGCGATATGGGCGGCGGCGATGACCGCCTGCCAGCGGGCGCCGTCGCGCGCCATCAGCTGGGCCAGCTGGCGCGGCGTGCCGCCGAGCGCCGAGGCGCCGAGCCGGGCCATCTGCGGCGCGGTGTCGGGCAGCGCCAGCACCGCCGCCACCTCGCGGTTCAGGCGCTCGAGGATCGGCGCCGGCAGGCCGCGCGGCGCGACGATGGCGAACCAGGTGGTGGCCTCGATCGGCAGCTGCTGCTCGGCCGCGGTGGGCACGTCGGGCAGTTCGGGAAAGCGCTTCTGCGCGGTCACCGCCAGCGCCTTCAGCCGCCCGGCCTGCAGCTGCGGCAGCAGCGCGGTGACCGGCATCAGCACGCCGTCGATGGTGCCGCCGACCGCGTCGGTGATGGCCGGCGCATCGCCCTTGTAGGGCACCGGCAGGACATCCACCCGGGCCTGCGACTTGAGCGCCTCGGTGGTCAGGTGGCCGATGGTGCCGGTGCCGGGGTTGCCCAGGGTGAGCGTGCCCGGCCGGGCGCGCGCGGCCTCCAGGAAGGCGGCCAGGGTGCGGATGCCGATCCTGGGATTCACCGCGATCACCATCGGGATCTCGGCCACCGCGATCACCGGCACCAGGTCCTTCTGCGCGTCGAAGGGCATGTTGCGGTAGAGAAAACGGTTGTTGGCCAGCGGCCCGGAGGTCGACATGGCCAGCGTGTAGCCGTCGGGTGCGGCGCGCACCACCAGGTCGGTGCCCAGGTTGCCGCCGGCGCCGGCGCGGTTGTCGACGATCACCTGCTGGCCCAGGCGCTCGCCCAGGCGCTGGGCCACCAGGCGGCCCATGGCGTCGCTGCTGCCGCCGGCCGGGAACGGCACCACCAGGGTGATCGGCCGGGACGGCCAGTCGGCCGCCGCGGCGGTGCCGGCGGCGAGCGATGCGATGGCGCCGAGCGCCCCGGCGGATGCCGCGGCACAGGCGGATGCCGATGCCGCGAGCGCGGTACGTCGTTTCATGTTGCTGTCTCCTGGAAGCAAGGCCGGGCGCCGGGCGTCACTGCATGACGGTGGAAGCGATCGGCTCGATCACCGGCTCCCACTTGGCCATCTCTTCCTTCACGAACCGGCCCAGCGCCTCCGGCGGCCCGCCGATGGCGCGCAGGGCCAGCGGCTTCATCTGGGCCTGGGCCTCGGCGCTCTCCAGGTAGTCGTTGGCCACCTTGTTGAGCCGGGCCACCATCGCCGGCGGCAGGCCCTTCGGCCCGACCAGGCCGTACCAGCCGGTGGCGCTGGCGTTGATGCCGGACTCCAGCACCGTCGGCACGCCGGGCATGCTCGGCACCCGCTGCGGGCTCAGCACCGCCAGCGGCCGCACCTTGCCGGCGGCGATCTGCTGCAGGTAGGTGGGCACCAGGTCGAAGCTCAGGCCGACCACGCCGGCCACCAGGTCGGTGAGCGCGCCGGCCGAGCCGCGGTAGGGCACGTGCACCATGCTGACGCCGGCGGCGCGCTGGATCATCTCGGCGGCCAGGTGCCCCATCGAGCCGGTGCCGCCGGTCGAATACGACACCTTGCCCGGGTGGGCCTTGAGGTAGGCGATCAGCTGCGGCATGGTGGCAGCCGGCAGCGACGGATGCGCGGCGATCAGCAGCGGCACGTCGGCCAGCAGCGCGATCGGGGTGAAGTCGGCCACCGGGTTGAACGGCGTGTTCTTGTAGAGCAGCTTGTTGAGCGACAGCGGCCCGGTGGTCGACACCATCAGGGTGTAGCCGTCGGGCGGTGCCAGCACCACGCCGGACGCGCCCACGTTGCCGTTGGCGCCGGTGCGGTTGTCCACCACGAAGGTGCCGTCGAACGCCTCGGAGAAGCGGCGGGCCAGCAGCCGCGCCAGGATGTCGGTGGAGCCGCCGGCCTGGAACGGCACGATCACCTTCACCGGCTGGGCGGGCCATTTCGGCTGGGCCGCCACGCCGCCCCAGGCGGCCGCGGCCGCGGCCGCTGCGGTGAGCCGGACGATGGCGCGGCGGCGATCGATGCGTTGCGCATGCATGGTGTCGTGTCTCCTGTTCGTTCTGGTGTGCCACCGGCTCCGTCGGGTACGCCGGCGGGCCGATGCTAGGAGCGTCCTGGCGCCGGACCGGTCGGAAATCGAAGGGGTTCCGGCTAGCGAAACACGGCGCGCACCGGCCCCGCCGGCGCCCGCGCCGACGCCGGTTTTTCGCTCAGCGAAACCCGCGCCCGGTGTTCTTGGCGCGGCCCGGCACGGCGTATATGGTCGGCCGCATCGGTGACGGGCAGCGTCGACCGGCGCCCCCGCAGCCACCCGCAGACACCGAACCGACCCACCACCCATGACACCAAGCGAACAACGGGACATCGCCGCGGACATCGCGGCGCTGAACATCGACTACTGGTTCGAGGTAGACCGCCACCAGGGCGCCCGGGCGCACACGTTCTTCACCGAGGACGGGGTGTTCACCACCAGTCTGAAGAGCCGTGCCGGCCATGCCGAGATCGCCGCCTTCTACACCGGCCGCCAGTCGCGCGGCGCGGTGCGCACCGCCCGCCATGTGGTCGCCAACGAGCGGGTGCGGGTGGCCGACGCCGACAACGCCACCGCCGACTGGATCCTGCTGCTGCACGCCGCCGACGGCGCGCCGGTGCTGCCCTCGCTGCCGGCGATCATGATCGCCGACGTGCACGACGTGTGCCGGCGCGGCGCCGACGGCCGCTGGCGCTACCGCTCGCGCACCATCACCGCGGTGTTCAAGAGCGACACGCCGACCACGGGCTGACGCGATGTTCCACGACCTCCTGCAAGCCGTCGACCTCAAGCGCTCGATCTTCAACGCCATCGTGGCGCCGCGGCCGATCGGCTGGATCAGCTCGATGGGGCCGGACGGCCATGTCAACCTGGCGCCGTTCTCGCACTTCAACCTGGTCTCGACCGCGCCGGCGGTGCTGATCTTCTCCTGCAACACGCCGGCCGACCGGCCCGAGAAGGACACCCTGGCCAACGTGCGCGCCACCGGCGAGTTCGTCTGCAACATGGTGTCGCGCGATCTGGTCGAGGCGATGAACACCAGCTCCTCGCCGGTGCCCTACGGCAGCAACGAGTTCGAGCTGGCCGGCGTGGAGCCCGCGCCCTGCGTGCATGTGCGCCCGCCCCGGGTCAAGGCCTCGCCGGCGGCGATGGAATGCCGGCTGCTGCGCTTCGCGGTGATCGAGCCGGAGCTGCCCGGCGAGACCCGCAGCACCGTCGTCTTCGGCCGGGTCGTCGGGCTGCACATCGCCGAAGGATTCCTCGACGACCAGGGCCGCTTCGACACCGCCCGCGCCCGCCCGGTGACCCGGCTGGGCGGCGCGCAGTACGCCGAGGCCGGCCCGATCTTCGAGCTGCCCTCGGCCTTCCGGAAGGTCTGAGCCGCAGGCCCCTCTCCACTCCAACATCCACGAAGAAAGCCGCATCCATGGACACCGCCCACGCCGTACGCCCCCCCACCCTGCTGAGCGCCCCGCCGCCGCCCGGCGCCGCCGCCGGCAGCCCGCACCAATGGACCGGCCGCGGCCAGAATTTCGCGGTGTCCTGGAACCGGGCGGGCGCCGGCGCCGGGCTGCAGCTGCCGGTGCAGTCGGCCGACGAGACGATGCTGCTGGTGCTGGACGCGCCGGCCACCGTCTCCGGCGACGCCGCCGCCGCCCCCACCGCGGCCGCGCCGCGCTCGGTCTGCATCCTGCCGCCGGGCGCCTGGCAGGTGGCGCTGTCGCCCGGCGCCACCTGCGTGGTCATCTCCACCCTGCGCGAACAGGCCGCCGCCGGCGCGCTGAACGAATCGGCCTACCAGCCGCCGGACCCGCGCATCGGCCCGGTCGGCAGCGCCTGGCGCGCGCTGCGCGCGGCCGACACGGTGCGGGTGTTCCCGATCGACCAGGTGCAGGCCTCGAAGGACAAGCCGCGGCTGAAGATGCTGCAGACCGCCACCCTGTCGATCAACTGGGTGGAATACGACGGCCCACGCAACCGGCGCGAGCTCAGCCCGCATTCCCACACCGATTTCGAGCAGGGCTCGCTGGCCCTGGCCGGCGACTTCCTGCACCACCTGCGGGTGGAATGGGGCGCCGATGCCGACACCTGGCAGGCCGACCGCCACGAGCGGCTCGGCTCGCCGTCGCTGATGGTGGTGCCGGTCGACACGATCCACACCAGCGAGGGCGTGGGCGAGGGCCGGCATCTGCTGATCGACGTGTTCAGCCCGCCGCGCGCCGACTTCATCGCCAAGGGCTGGGTGGCCAACGCCGCCGACTACGCCAGGCCCTGACGCGGGGCCGCCCTCAGGCGGCTTCGCGGGCGGTGGCGCCGGGCTGCAGCGCCGCCGCGTCGGGCGCCGACAGGGCCAGCTTCGCCTCCGCCGCCACGCCTTGCAGCAGGCCCAGGTAGCGCTTGACCGCCTCGTCCCGGCCCATGGTCGAGGCGAACCAGGTCACCCCGACCGAGCCCACCACCCGGTGCGCGTCGAAGATCGGAATCGCCAGCGTGTTGGACACCGGCCGCACCTTCGGGTCGCGCAGCGCATAGCCCTGGCGCCGCACCATCTCCAGGGTGGAGTCGAGCGAGCGGCGGTTCTGCGCCGCGGCGTTCTCCGGGTTGTCGGCCGGGTCGGCCAGGCTGATCAGCGCCTCGCGCTCCTCCTGCTCGCAGAAGGCCAGGTAGGCCAGGCCGAGCGCCCGGGTGACCAGGCTCAGCCGCATGTCGATGCTCGAATGCAGCAGCGCCAGCGGCGAATTCGGAATGGTGCTGTAGCGGATCACCGCGGCGCCGCTGTCGGGCACCGCCAGCGCCGCCGGCCACTTGATGATGGCGGTCAGCGCATCGAGCAGCGGCGCCACCACCTCCACCACCCGCGGCTCGCTGTGGTAGCCGCTGGCCAGCATGCGCACCCGCGAGGTCAGCAGGTAGCCGCCGGGCTTGGGCGCGCGCCGCACATAGCCCAGGCCCTCCAGCGTCTGCAGCAGGCGCACCAGCGACGGCTTGGGGATGGCGGTCTGCCGGTGCAGCTGGGCGATGCTGGTCACCGGGTGCTGGTTCAGGCATTCCAGCAGCTGCACCGCGCGCACGACGGCTTCGACGGGAGGAAAGGAGGCCATGGCGGGTGGTGGATTCGAAAAAAGGCGCCGGGGCGCGGGCGGGGTGCCCCCGATCATCCCAGCCGGAAGCCGGCGTCCAGCTCGATCAGCTGGCCGGTCTGCCGGCGCGCATCGTGCGCCAGCCAGTGGATGGCGCGGGCCGCGTCGTCGGCGCCGATGATCTCGCCGAGCAGCGCGCGGCCGGCATAGCGCTGCCGCCCGGCGGCGAACTTCTCCTCGCCCAGGCCGCGGCGCAGCCACTCGCCGTCGACCATGCCCGGCAGCACCGCGTTGACCCGGATCCCGGGCGCCAGCGCCCGGGCCAGCGCCAGGGTGAGGGTGTTGAGCGCGCCCTTGGAGGCGGCATAGGCCATCGAGGAGCCGGTGCCCATCACCGAGGCCATCGACGACACGTTGACGATGGCCGCCCCCGGGCGGCCGCGCAGCAGCGGCGCCAAGGCGCGCGCCATCTGGAAGGCGCCCACCACGTTGACCCGGCAGGTGGCCAGGAAGTCCTCCGCGTCGAGCGCTTCCAGGTCTTTCGGGTCGACGAACTTCGGCGACACGCCGGCGTTGTTGACCAGCACCTCGGCCGCGCCCCAGCGCTCCCGCACCTGCGCGGCCAGCGCCCGGCAGTCGGCGTCGACGGCCACGTCGGCGCGCACCACCAGGGTGGCCGCGCCCTCGGCACGGCAGGCCGCGGCGACCGCCTCGGCAGTGTCGGCGCGGTGCGCGTAGTGGATCGCCAGGTCGTAGCCGCGGGCGGCGAACAGGCGGGCGGTGGCAGCACCGATGCCGCCGGAGGCGCCGGTCACCACGCACACCGGACGGGAGGTGCCGCTCATGGCGCCACCGCCTCGGCCGGCTGCCAGTACGGTGCGCGCAGCGCCTGCTTCGACAGCTTGCCCAACGCCGAGCGCGGCAGCGCGTCGCGCAGCTCGACCGCCGACAGGCGCTGCAGCCTGCCGAGCTGCGCGTTGGTCCAGTCGCGCAGCGCGGCGGCGTCGAGCGTGGCGCCCGGCCGCGCCACCACCAGCGCCAGCGGGGTCTCGCCCCATTCGGCGCTCGGCACCCCGATCACCGCCGCCTCGGCCACGTCGGCATGGCGCAGCAGCACCGCTTCCAGATCGGCCGGATAAATGTTGTGGCCGCCGGAAATCACCAGGTCCTTGCGCCGGTCGAGCAGGGTCAGGAAGCCGTCGGCGTCGAAGCGGCCGATGTCGCCGGTGCGGTGGTGCACCCGGCCGTCCGCGTCGTACCAGCGGATCTCCTCGGTGGCCTCGGGGCGGCCGTGGTAGCCGGCCATCATGAACGGCGAGCGGCCGACCACCTCGCCCACCGCGCCGGTGCCCTCGGGCAGGCGCAGGCCCTGCTCGTCGATCAGGAACACGGTGTTGCCGGGCGCCGGTGTGCCCACGGTGGCGAGCTTGTCCGGAAAGCGCCGGGCATCCAGAAAGCAGGTGACGCCGCCTTCGGTGAGGCCGTAGCCCTCCAGGAAGCGGCCCGGCCAGCGCGCCAGGATCTCGCGCTTGGCGGCCGCATCGAGCGGCGCGCCGGTGCACTGGCTCAGCGCCAGCGCGGAGAGGTCGGTGCCATCGAAATCGGCATGCGCCAGCAGGCGCCGGTACTGCACCGGCACCAGCATGGTGTGGGTGGCGCGGTGCGCACCGGCCAGCGCCAGCCAGCGGCCGGCGTCGAAGCGCTCCATCAGGATGCAGCAGCCGCCCGCCACCACCGCGCCGATCAGCGGGGTGACGGTGGTGTTGGAATACATCGGCGTCGACAGCAGGGTGCGGCTGTCCGGGCCGAAGCCGAAACCGTTGCGCGCGGCCTGCTGCGCGCGCATGCCGTGCAGATGCACGATGCCCGTGGGCACGCCGGTGGTGCCGGAGCTGTAGATGAGGTTGAAGGCGTCGCCCGGCTCGGCCCGCGGCAGCGCGCCGGTGGCGGGCGCGGCCGCGCGCCAGGCTGCGTAGTCGTCGGCCGCGCCGGAGCCGGCACCGTCCGCGTCGCCGATGCGCACCACCGGCACGCCGCGCGGCGCGGCGAAGGCCTCGACCATCGCCGCCAGCCCTGCCCCGACCGCCGGATCGACGAACACCGCCCGCGCATCGCAGTCGGCCAGCATCGCCGCCAGCGTTGCGGCGCTGGCCGAGGCCGGCAGCGGCACCACGCAGGCCCGCGCCGCCACGCTGCCGAACAGGCATTCCAGATAGGCGAGCGACGGCGGCCCGAGGATCGCCACCCGCGCGCCCGGCGCCAGGCCGAGCGCCAGCAGCCGGCGCGCCACCTGCTGCGCATGCCGGTGCAGGCCACGCCAGTCGCGGCTGCGCTCGCCCACCCGGAACGCCACCGCGTCGGGCCGGGCGGCCGCATGCGCGGCGATGGTGTCGGCGAAGGACACGAAGGCGGCGGTCTCAGGCGTCATACATCTGCACCATGGTTTCGGCGACCAGCGCCGGCCGCTCGCGGCCCTCGATCTCGATCGTGCAGTCGAAGGTGATGCGCACCCCGTCAGCCAGCCGCTGGCAGTCTTTCACCGTCTGGTGCAGCCGCACCCGCGAGCCCACCGGCACCGGGCTGGTGAAGCGGATCCGGTTGCAGCCGTAGTTCAGCCCCTTGCCGCGCCGGCTCACCCGGAACAGGCCGCCCTGCAGCATCGGGATCAGCGACAGCACCAGGAAGCCGTGCACCAGCGTCTTGCCCTCGGGCATCTCGCGGCGGGCGCGCTCCACGTCGACATGGATCCAGTGCCGGTCGCCGGTGAGCGCGGCGAAGGCGTCGATCTGCGCCTGCTCCAGCGCCATCCAGTCGCTGGCGCCGAGCGCGCTTCCGACATGCGCGGCGAAATCGGCCGGCTTCTCCAGCAGCAGCGTCATGCGGCACCTCCGGACACCGCTGCGGGCGCGGCCTCCGACACCGGCCGCACCGGCACCCGGCCGGCGGTCGACAGCGTCATCACCGCGATGCCGTCCTGGTTGCGCACCGTGACCCGGGTGCCGACCACGCCGAAGCCGGGGTTCGACGCCGAGCGCCGCACCTCGGCCACCTCGCGCAGCACGGTGAGGCTGTCGCCCGGCTTCACCGGGTGCCGCCAGCGCAACGCGTCGATGCCCAGCCCCACCACCGGCGTGGCGCCGTAGCCGCCGGCCAGCATGAACACCTTCACCGACAGCGCGGCGATCAGCCAGCCGCTGGCGACCAGGCCGCCGAAGGGCGCGCCCTCCGCGCCGGCGGCGTCGGCATCGGTGTGCATCGGCTGCGGGTCGTAGGCGCGGCCGAAGGCGACGATCTCCTCGGCCGACAGGACGACGGGCGCGCTCTGCCAGGTCTCGCCCACCTGGAAGTCTTCTAGATAACGGGTTCTGCTCATCGGCCGATGATCGGACCGGGGGCGGCATCGCTCAAGGCGGGTGGCCCGTTGTTTCGCCGACCGAAACGGGCGGCGCGGCGCCGAACTTGCCGTAGAGCGCGCGCGGGTTGTGCACCAGGATGCGTTCGCGCAGCGCCGCATCCGGCACCCAGTCGGCCAGCAGGTCGAACAGGTCGCCGTCGTTGGGCATGGCGCGGCCGTTCATGTTGACGTGGGGCCAGTCGCTGCCCCACAGCAGCCGGTCGGGGTTGGCGGCCACCAGGGCGCGCGCCAGCGGCGTGACCGCGGCATAGGGCAGGTCGCCGGCGGCGCAGCGCATCGGCCCGGAGAGCTTCACCCACACCCGGCCGGTGTCGAGCAGGCGCAGCAGGCAGCGCATCGCCGGCTGGTCGATGCCGCCGGCCGCCGGCACCGCGGCGAAATGGTCGAGCACGATGTCGTTGGGCAGCGCCAGCAGGGCATCGGCAAAGGCCGGCAGGTCGTCGCCGGCCGGGTAGAACTGCACATGCCAGCCGAGATCGGCGACGCGGGCCGCCATGCCGGCCGACAGCCGCGGCAGCGCGCCGGCATGGCCGGGGCTGACGAAACGCGCTCCCCGCACGCCCAGCCGGTCGAGCCGGCGCAATTCGGCATCGGTAATCTCGTCGGGCAGCAGCGCCACGCCGCGGAAGCGGTCGGGATGGCGCTCCAGCACCTCGGCCAGATGCCGGGTGCTGCGGCCGTAGCCGCCGCCGCTCACCACCACCGCGCCGGCCAGGCCCAGGGTGTCCTGCAGGGCGATGTTGTCGGCGGGCAGCGCGTCTTCCGAGACATAGCGGCTGCCGGGGTGGAACGGGTGCTGCGCCGCCGGGCCGAACAGGTGCACATGGCAGTCGATGGCGCCGGGCGGGCAGGCGGTGCGCGGCACCCGCGGATCCCGGTCCGGCGGCTGCGTCAGCGGCGGCATGGCGGACGGCGGCGCGGCGGTGGAAGGCGCGCCAGCGGGTGGGGTGGCTGAAGTGGCTGGAGTCGGTTCGGGCATGTGGTTCATTCCGCGGTGATGTGGGAGGCCGCCACCACCCCGGCCCACTGGCCGAGCTCGGTGCGGATGCGCGCGGCGAAGCCGGCCGGGTCGCTGGCGACCGGGTCGACACCGGCCTCGCGCAGCTGCTGCAGGTAGGCCGCGTCGGTGCGCAGCGCGGCGATGGCGCGGTGCAGCCGGTCGATCACCGGCGCGGGTGTTCCGGCCGGCGCCAGCACGCCCATCCACAGAATGCCTTCGTAGCCCGGCAGGCCGAGCTCGGCCACGGTGGGCACCTCGGGCATCAGCGGCGAGCGGCGGGCGCCGGCAATGGCCAGGGCGCGCAGCTTGCCGCCGCGCACATGGGGCGAGGCGGTGGCGATGGTGTCCATCTTCAGCGCCAGCTGGCCGGCGATCAGGTCGTTGAGCGCCGGCGCGGCGCCCTTGTAGGGCACATGGGTGACCTGCAGTTTCAGCCGCTGCAGCAGCAGCTCCATCGTCACATGCGGCAGGGTGCCGTTGCCGGCCGAGCCGTAGTTCAGCGCGCCGGGGTGGGCCCTGGCATAGGCCACGAAGCCGGCGAAATCGCGGAAGGGCTGGCTGCTGCTGGCCACCAGCAGTTCGGGAATCTCGGCCACCAGGGCGATCGGGGCGAAGTCCTTTTCGGTGTCGTAGGGCAGGCGCGGATAGAGCGCCGGATTGATGGTGTGGCTGGGCGTGGTGAACAGCAGCGTGTAGCCGTCGGCGGGCGACTTCGCCACCCGCGCCGCGGCGATGCCGCCGCCGGCGCCCGGCAGGTTGTCGACCACCACCGGCACGGCCAGCATCCGCCCCAGCTGCACCGCCGCCAGCCGCGCGGTGACGTCCACCGTGCCGCCGGCCGAGAACGGCACCACCAGCCGGATCGGGCGGGCCGGCCAGGCGCCCTCGGCGGCGGCGGCCGGGCGCGCAACCCACAGCGCGGCGGGCAGCAGCGGCGCCAGGGCGGCGGCCTTCACCAGGGTGCGGCGGGTCGGTCGGTGCATGTCATATCCTGTCGTGCGCAACGAAAAGCGGGGCAGTACACCACCCGCGCGCATCGCCCACCAATGATTTGTTTGCATGCGCGGATGAATCGGTTTCACCGCGCCCCGACGAGGCCCCGCCTTCCATGCACATCGACTTCCTCGGCATCCAGGCCTTCCTGGCCATCGCGGAAACCGGCAGCTTCCAGCTGGCCGCGACGCAGCTCCATCTGTCGCAGACCGCCGTCAGCCACCGCATGCGCAAGCTCGAGGAAACGCTGGGTGTGCGGCTGGTGGCGCGCACCTCGCGCGACGTCGCCCTGACCGAAGCCGGCCGCGCGCTGCTGCCCAATGCCCGCAGCGCGGTGCGCGAGCTCGGCATGTCGGTGGAGGCGGTGCGCAAGCACGGGCAGAACGCCAACGCCTGGCTGGCCTTCGCCTGCCTGCCGACGCTCTGCACCAACCTGGTCGGCCCGCTGCTGACCGCCGCCGCCCACGCCCTGCCGGGCACGCTGGTGCGGGTGTTCGACACCACCATCCGCGAGATCGTCGAGGTGGTCGAGTCGCGGGTCGCCTCCTTCGGGCTGACGGTGGTGCAGCCGGGCTACGGCGAGCTGCGGATGCGCCCGGTGGGCGACGAGCCCTTCGTGCTGGTGTGCCCGCCGGGGCACCGGCTGGCGGCCGGGCAGGCGGCCGGCGGCGCGGTGGATTGCGCCGCGCTGGAGGGCGAGCCGATGATCCGCATCAGCCTGCCCTCGGGCAACGGCATGATCATCGACGACGCCCTGGGCCCGCTGCGCGAACGCCTGCGCTGGCGCTACGAGGCGCTGCACAACACGATGGCGATCGAGATGGTGCGCGCGGGCCTGGGGCTCACCATCGTGCCGGCGCTGTCGGTGCCGCCGGGCGCCGGCGTGGCGGCGCTGCGCATCGCCGCGCCGCGGATGCACCGCACGCTCTGCATGCTGACCCGCCCGGACGACACGCCCAGCCCGCAGGAGGCCTGGCTGCAGGAACGCGCGGTGGCGATGCTGCAGGGCCACCTGGCCGGCCGCGCGGACGAACGCGCAGATGAATTGCCTGCATGGGTGGCGCAGAACGATTCATTTGCCGGGGGCCCGACCGCTTCCTAGACTGCGCTCCCGGTTCGCCAAGAGCCACGCCGCGCCCGTGTCGGGCCCGGCGCTACAAGAGGAGACGAGTCCATGCATCCCCTGATCGGCCCGCCCGCGGCCGGCCCCGCGCACCACCTTGCCCGGCCGCCGAACCGGCGCCTGCTGCTGCAGTGCATCGCCGCTGCTGCCGCCACCGGCACGTCGCTGCCCTGGCAGGCGGCACACGCCGCCGAGACCTATCCCGCCCGCCCGATCCGGGTCGTCGTGCCCTTCGGCCCCGGCGGCCTGGCCGACATCTCGATGCGCCTGGCCGGCCAGAAGCTGTCCGAGCGCCTGGGCCAGCCGGTGGTGGTCGACAACCGCCCCGGCGCCGGCGGCGTGGCGGCGGCCAACGTGGCGCTGACCGCGCCGCGCGACGGCTACACCCTGATCATGTTCAGCAACGGCACCACCATCGCCAAGACGCTCTACAAGCAGGCCCGCGACTACGACACCGACTTCGTGCCGATCTCCACCCTGGCCTACTTCGACCTGATCCTGCTGGTCGGCAAGGACAGCCCGGTGCAGGACCTGGCCGCCCTGCTGGCCGAGGGCCGCAAGCGCCGGCTGACCATCGGCACCATCAACCCGGGCAGCACCCAGAACCTGTCGGCCGAGCTGTTCCGCTCGGTAGCCAAAGTGCAGGCCGACATCATTCCGTACAAGAGCACGCCGGAGGTACTGACCGCGCTGATCCGCGGCGACGTGGACGTGGCCTTCGAGTCGTATGCGGCGCTGAAATCGGCGGTCGACAGCGGCCAGGCCCGGGTCATCGCCGCCACCGGCCGCGAGCGCTCGCCGTGGCTGCCCAAGGTGCCGACGGTGCGCGAGGCCGGCCTGCCCGGCTACGAGGTGGCCGGCTGGAACGCGCTGTATGCCGCGCGCGGCACGCCGCAGGCCGCCATCGACCTGCTGCAGCAGCAGATGCAGCAGGTGATGGCCCTGCCCGACCTGCGCCAGCGCCTGATCGGCCTGGGCACCGACCCCCGGGCCAGCACGCCGGCCGAAATGGCCGCCATCTTCCGCCGCGACACCGAGAGCTGGGCGCGGGTCATCCACACCGCAGGTATCCAACCCCAATGAACAGCAACGACCGCAATTCCCCGGTGGCCGCCCCGTTCCGCCGCACCGCGCCCCTGGTCGACAGCCATGTGCACATCTTCCGGCGCAACATGCCGCTGGTGCCCGACCCGCGCCACGCGCCGGAATACGAGTTCACCGCCGAGCAGCTCGACGCCACCCTGGCGGCGCACGGCATACCGCATTGCGTCATCGCCGCGGCCAGCCCCTGGGGCGACGTCAACGACTATGTGATCGCCTCGCTGCGCACCCGGCCGCACTGGCGCGGCACCGCCATCCTGGAGCCGTCGACCGACCGCTACATCCTCGACCGCATGGCCGAGGACGGCATGGTGGGCGTGCGCCTGCCCTTCATCAGCCTGCGCGAGCTGCCCGACCTCGACAGCTGGGACTGGCGCAAATTCCTTTACCGCCTGGCCGACATGGACTGGCATGTGCACCTGCACCTGGACGGCCCGCGCATCCCGCAGGTGCTGCCGCTGCTGGAGCGGTCCGGGGTGAAGATCGTGATCGACCATATCGGCCGGCCCGACCCGGTGCTGGGCACCGCCAGCGACGGCTTCCAGGCGATGGTGCGGTCGGTGGAAAAGGGCCGCACCTGGGTCAAGCTGTCGGGCGCGCACCGGCTGGGGGTGCAGTCGGCCGACTACGCCCGCGAGCTGTGCCGGCGGGTCGGCTACGAACGCATGCTGTGGGCCAGCGACTGCCCGTTCGTGGGCTCGGAAAGCACCGTCTACCAGAGCACCATCGACTGGCTCGACACGGTGGTGCCCGACGCCGCCGACCGCAACCGCATCACCGGCGAGAACGCGCTGCAGCTGTATTTCGTCTGAGCGGCGTGTCGGATATTCGGGTCGCCCGGGTTATCCCGATAATCGCGGCGATTACCGCATCGGTGTATTCGCCGTTTATCTCGCGCATGCTTCGATATTCGTTTCGCTAGTAGAAAACCGCCGATATTTCCGCTGCTTCCGGTTCGTCCCTGCCCTATCTTGCGCTGCGCCCCGGCAACGGGGCAGCGACGACACAACAACAACGAGGAGACAACGGAATGAAGCGATGGATAACCGCGGCCGCGGCGGGATTAATGGGCGTATCGGCAACCGCGCAGTCGTCGGTGACCTTGTTCGGCATCGTCGACATGGGCGTCGGCCGCATCGCCTCGACCGGCGCCGGCCACACCACCGGCACCTTCGCCGGCAACTCGCCGAGCCGGCTCGGCTTTCGCGGCACCGAAGACCTGGGCGGCGGGCTGGCGGCGAGCTACTGGCTGGAGGGCGAGGTCATGGCCGACACCGGCAACGCCGCCGGCTTCAACTTCGTGCGGCGCTCCACCGTCAGCCTGAGCGGCAATTTCGGCGAGCTGCGGGCCGGCCGCGATTTCGCGATGTCGTATCTCAACATGATCTCGTTCGACTCGGTGGGCCAGCGCGGTTTCGATTCGGTCGAGTTCTTCGGCCCCACCGTCGGTGCGATGACTTCCGGCGGCGCCGCCTTCAGTTATGTGCGCAACAGCAATTCGGTGGCGTATTTTCTGCCCGCGAATCTCGGCGGCTTCTACGGCGGCGCGCAATATGCCTTCGGCGAAAACAACTCGAATGCCGCCACCACCGCGACCACCGACCGCAAACAGGGCAATTACGCCGGCG
>JAKONS010000192.1 GCA_022701845.1 Burkholderiaceae bacterium | reverse complement strand
CCATCACCCAGATCGTGCCGCCCTCGCTCTGCCTGATCGTGCTGGCCGACCAGCTCGGCCGCTCGGTCGGCGACATGTACAAGGGCGCCTGGGGCCCGGCGCTGATCCAGGTGGCGCTGTTCGCGCTGTACACCTTCCTGCTGGGCCGCATCCGCCCGCAGGACGTGCCCGGCATTCCCAAGGAAGCCCGCACCCTGCACGGCTGGGCGCTGTGGGCCAAGTGCCTGCGCGGCATCGTGCCGTCGGCCTTCCTGATCTTCGCGGTGCTGGGCTCGATGGGCGGCCTGCCCGGCATCGACCACGCCATCGCCACCCCGACCGAGGCCGGCGCCATGGGCGCGCTCGGCGCCTTCCTGCTGGCCGCCCTGCACCGCCGCCTGACCTGGCCGCTGCTGCAGAGCGCGATGACCTCCACCATGCGCATGACCGCGATGGTGGTGTTCATCCTGATCGGCTCGCGCTGCTTCTCGCTGGTGTTCCAGGGCGTCAGCGGCGGGGTCTGGATCGAGCACCTGCTGAGCGACCTGCCGGGCGGCCAGATCGGCTTCCTGATCGCGGTCAACGTGTTCATCTTCTTCCTGGCCTTCTTCCTCGATTTCTTCGAGATCGCCTTCATCATCCTGCCGCTGCTGGGGCCGGTGGCGCACAAGCTGGGCATCGACCTGGTGTGGTTCGGCGTGCTGATCTGCGTGAACATGCAGACCAGCTTCATGCACCCGCCGTTCGGCTTCTCGCTGTTCTACCTGCGCGGCATTTCCGACACCCTGCACAAGGAAGGCAAGCTGCCCAAGAAGGTGCTGTCCAAGGACATCTACCTGGGCGCGATTCCCTGGGTGGCGATGCAGCTGATCCTGGTGGCGATCGTGATCTTCGTGCCGCAGACGGTGACCGCCTTCCTCGACAAGGAGATCGTGGTCGACACCGACAAGGTGCAGCTCAATTTCCAGAGCGCACCCGAGCGCGCCGAGAGCGACGACGCCCCCGCCGAGCGCGACGACCCCTCGAAGATGTTCGGCGGCGGCGACAGCAGCCCCGCCAAGAGCGAAACCAAGTAGAGACCAACCGGCAGGAGCCCGCCATGCAACACAGCCAGACCGATCTCCGCGCGCAGGCCTCCCAGGGCGTCGGCGCCCGGGTGCAGCGCAAGGAAGACGCCCGCCATCTGCACGGCAAGGGCCAGTTCGTGGCCGACATGCAGATGCCCGAACTCAGCGAGGTGGCCTTCCTGCGCAGCCCGTTCGCCCATGCCCGCATCGTCGGCAGCAGCATTCCCGATACAGCCGCCGGCGGCGACCGGGTGGTGCTGCGCGAACAGATGGCCGACGCGCTGGACATCGTGGCCGAGTCGCTGCTGCCCAGCTACCAGTCTTCGGCCCAGCCGCCGCTGGCCGCCGGCAAGGTGCGCTTCGTGGGCGAGCCGGTGGCCATGGCCTGGGCGCCCACCCGGGCCGAGGCCGAGGACATCGCCGAGACCGTCGGCGTCGAGTTCGAGGACCTGCCGGTGTACGCCGACGTGGCCGCCTCGCAGGCCGCCACCGGCGACTTCATCCACGAGGGCTGGGCGCAGCACAACTTCCTCACCCTGAAGGCCGACACGAAATTCGACGAATGCGCCGCCCAGGCCACGCTGGTGGTGCGCCGCAGCATGGACCTGGCGCGCCACTGCATGGTGCCGATGGAAGGCAAGGCGGTGCTGGCCTACTGGGACCACCAGGCCGACATGCTGGTGGTCTACACCGCCACCCAGGTGCCGCACATGATCCGCACCATCCTGGCCAAGTGCCTGGGCATGGACCAGGGCCAGGTGCGGGTGATCGCGCCCGACGTGGGCGGCGCCTTCGGCTACAAGTGCGTGCTGCAGCAGGAGGAGCTCTGCGTGGCCTGGCTGGCCAAGACGCACCGCAAGCCCTTCCGCTACCTGGAGGACCGGCGCGAGCACCTGATCGCCGGGGCCAACACCCGCGAGCACCACTACGACATGACGGCCCACTGCGACGACCGCGGCCGCATCCTGGCGCTCGACGCGCACATCGTCATCGACGGCGGCGCCTATTCGGTCTGGCCCTTCACCATCGGCCTGGAGCCCGGCCAGGCGGTCGGCAACCTGCCCGGCCCCTACGCCTTCCGCGGCTACCGCTGCACCACCGAATGCGTGGCCACCAACAAGCCCGGCTTCGTGCCCTACCGCGGCGTGGCGCGCACCGGCGTCTGCTTCGCGATGGAGCTCACCATCGACGCGGTGGCGCGCGCCGTGGGCCGCGAGCCGTGGGAAGTGCGGCTGGAGAACCTGGTGCCGGCCGCCTCCATGCCGTATGTGAACGTCACCAACAAGCACCTCGACAGCGGCGACTATCCGGCCGGCCTGCGCAAGGCCCACGAGATGATCGATTTCGCCGCGGTGCGCGAGCGCCAGCGCGCCGGCGAGCCCGACGGCCGCCTGATCGGCCTGGGCTTCGCCAGCTACACCGAGCAGTCGGCGCACGGCACCTCGGTGTTCGCCGCCTGGGGCACGCCGGTGATCCCCGGCTTCGACTCGGCCACGGTGCGGCTCACGCCCGACGGCGGGCTCGAGGTGCGGGTGGGCGTGCATTCGCACGGCCAGGGCATGGAGACCAGCTTCGCGCAGATCGCCCATGAGATCCTGGGCATCGACATCGCGCGCATCAAGGTGGTCCACGGAGACACCGCGCAGACGCCGTATTCCACCGGCACCTATGCCTCGCGCTCGCTGGTGATGTCGGGCGGCGCGGTGTCGAAGGCCTGCAAGGTGCTGGCGCCGCGCATCAAGCACATCGGCGCGCATCTGTTCGGCGCCCGGCCGGAGGATGTCGACCTGGTCAACGGCCGGGTGTTCGGCCCCGGCGGCAGCGTGTCGATCACCGAGGTGGCCGAGGCCTGGTACCTGCGGCCCGACCGGTTGCCGGCCGATGTCGACACCGCCGGCCTGGAGACCACCACCGGCTTCAAGCCGAAGGTCGACACCGGCGCCTTCACCTATGCCAGCCATGCGGTCACCGTGGCGGTGGATCCGGAGACCGGGCATGTCGAGCTGCTCGACTATGTGATCGTCGAGGACTGCGGCACCATGATCAACCCGCTGATCGTCGAGGGCCAGACCTACGGCGGCGTGGCGCAGGGCATCGGCACCGCGCTGTTCGAGGAGACGCCCTACGACGCCAACGGCCAGCCCCTGGCCTCGACGCTCGCCGACTACATGCTGCCCGGCGCCACCGAGGTGCCGCACCTGCGCATCCACCACGTCGAGACGCCCTCGCCGCACACCGAGTTCGGCGCCAAGGGCATGGGCGAAGGCGGCGCCATCGCGCCGCCGGCGGCCATCTTCAACGCGGTCAACGATGCGCTGCGCGGCCTGGGCGCTGAGGTGGCGCACACCCCGCTGACCCCGCGCCGGCTGCTCGAGGCCATCGCCCGGGCGGAAACCGCTGCGCTGAGGAAGGCCGCATGAAGGCCGCCCTTTTCGACTACCTGCGCCCCGCCACCCTGGCCGACGGGCTACGACGCCTGGCCGAGCCGGACGTCGGCGGCAAGGGCGCGGCCAAGGTGATGGGCGGCAGCCAGTCGCTCGGCCCGATGCTCAACCTGCGCCTGGCCCGCCCGCCCGCGGTGGTCGACGTGACCGCCCTGCCCGAGCTGCGCGGCGTGACGCTGGCCGACGGCCGCCTGCGCATCGGCGGCGCGGTCACCCATGCCGAGATCGAGGACGGCGTGTTCCCGCTGCTGGCCGACGATTCGCCCGGCAGCGCCCTGCTGCGCGCCGTGGCCGGCGGCATCGCCTACCGCGCCATCCGCAACCGCGGCACCCTGGCCGGCAGCCTGGCGCATGCCGATCCGGCCGCCGACTGGGTGCTGGCGATGACCGCGCTGTCGGCGCAGCTGGAGCTGCGCAGCGCCGGCGGCCAGCGCCTGCTGCCGGTCGAGCGCTTCATGCACGGCGCCTACACCACCGCGCTGGCCGAGGGCGAGCTGATCGCCGCGCTGCACCTCCCGCGCCTGGGCGCCGATGCCCGCTGGGGCTATGCCAAGTCGTGCCGCAAGCCGGGCGAGTTCGCCGAGGCCGCCTGCTGCGCGGTGTTCGATGCGGAGCGCGGCTTCGCCCGGGTCGTGATCGGCGCGCTGGACGGCGCACCGCGTGCGCTGCCGGGCCTGGCCACCGCGGTCGCCGCCAGCGGCGCGCTGCCGGAGCGCGCCGAGATCGACGCCGCGATCGCCGCCGCCGCGCCGGGCAAGGACGCGATCGACCGCAAGCTGATGACCGCCACGGTGCGCCGCTGCCTGCAGCAGGTGCTGGCATCCGAGACCACCGCCTGAACCGACGCATGCACCGACGCCTGCACCGCCGTACCAGCCCCGAGCGAACGCCATGACCACCATCGAACTCAACCGCCGCACCCTCCGCAAGGAGGTGCCGGCCCGCATGCACCTGGCCGACTTCGTGCGCGAGGAAGGCCGCCAGACCGGCACCCACCTGGGCTGCGAACACGGCGTCTGCGGCGCCTGCACCGTGCTGGTAGACGGCGTGCCGGTGCGCTCCTGCATCACCTTCGCCGTGGCCTGCGACAGCCGCGCGGTGACCACCGTGGAGGGCTACGACGGCGACCCGGTGATGGCCCTGCTGCGCCCGGCCTTCTCCAAGCACCATGCGCTGCAGTGCGGTTTCTGCACCCCCGGCATGCTGGCCACCGCGCGCGACATCGTGCTGCGCCTGCCCGATGCCGACGAAGCCCTGGTGCGGCTGGAGCTGGCCGGCAACCTGTGCCGCTGCACCGGCTACATGGGCATCGTGGCGGCCATCCTCGACGTGCTGGCGCAGTGCCGCGATGGCGACGGCGAGGCCGTGGCGGAGGTGCACCGGCTGCGCGCCGCCCAGGCACCCGGCGCGCAGGTGCCGGCGCAAGCCAGGCCGGCCGCGCGCGGCGCCTTCCGCATCTTCCAGGCGACCGACGCTGGCGCCATGGCCGCGGTGCCGGCCGACGCCGGCGCAGGCGGCCACGCCGGCCACCTCGGCGCCAACCCGACCACCACCGGCTTCCCCGGCATCGACGCCACCGCCGCGACACCCGCCGCCCCCGGCGCCACGCCGAAGGACACCAAGGGCACCACCGCCATCCAGGGCCGCTTCTCGGTGCCCTACCCGGCCGACGCGGTCTGGGCCTTCATGGCCGACCTGCCGGCGGTCGCCGCCTGCCTGCCCGGCGCCGAACTCACCGAGCACGACGGCGACCGGGTCAAGGGCCGGGTGGCGATCAGGTTCGGCCCGATGTCGGCCAGCTTCGCCGGCGCCGCCCGGCTGGAGCGCGACGAGGCCGGGCGTTCGGCGGTGCTCAAGGGCGCCGGGCAGGACTCGATCAGCAAGTCGCGCGCCAACGGCGATGTGCACTACCGGCTGGTCGCCGTCGAAGCCGCCACCACCCGGGTCGACGTCGACCTGCTCTATTCGCTGCAGGGTCCGCTGGCGCAGTTCTCGCGCTCCGGCCTGGTGAAGGATTTCGTGGCCCGGCTGATCCAGGACTTCGGCCGCAACGTCGCCCTGCGCATGGACCCGACGCGCGACGCCGCCGCGCCGCTGCCGGTGGCCCGGCTCAACGCCTTCGGCCTGGCCTGGAGTGTGCTTTGGTCCCGTATCCGTCGGCTGTTCGGCCGCCGCGACTGAGATTCCCGCGTTTCCCGTTTCCTTCTGCCAGGAGTGCCTCCCATGATCCGTTTCCTCGACCGCCGCACCGCCGCCACCGCCCTGCTGGGCCTGGCCGCCCTGGCCGGCCTGGGCCTGTCCACCGGCGCTGCCGCCCAGCCGGCGGAAAAGCTCAAGGTGCGCCTGGACTGGACCCCCTGGGGCGTGCAGGGCGCGATGCACCTGGCCCAGCAGAAGGGCTGGTTCGCCGCCTCCGGCCTGGATGTGGAGATGGAGGACGGCAACGGCTCGGTGACCACGGTGCAGCTGGTCGGCAGCGGCGACCAGTTCGACGTCGGCCATGCCGCGCTGGCCTCGATGATGATCGCCCGCGACAAGGGCCTGCCGGTGAAGGCGGTGGCGGTGTTCGCCCGCCTGAGCGACGTCGGCCTGCTGGTGCCCGCCGGCGGCGGCATCAAGGGCCCGAAGGACCTGAAGGGCAAGAAGGTGGTCTACACCGCCGGCTCGCTGGAAGCCCCGTTCATCGACGCCTTCCTGGCCGCCGGCGGCATCAAGCGCAGCGACATGGAACTGGTGAACGTGGACGCCGCCAGCAAGGCCGCCACCTATGTGTCGGGCCGCGCCGACGCGGCGTTCTCGACCATCCCGTTCTTCCTGCCGGTGGTCTCGATGACCCGGCCGTCGGAAGCGGTGCGCTTCGCCGACTACCACCTCAACATGCCCAGCTTCGGCCTGTTCACCAGCGAATCCAAGCTGGCCGCCAAGCGCGAGGCGATCTCGAAATTCGCCAGCGTGGTGGCCGCCTCCTGGCAGTACATCTACGCCGGCCACGAGGACGAGGCGGTCGACGCCATCGTGGCCCAGCGCCCGCAGGCCAAGCTCGACAAGAAGGTGCTGCGCGGCCAGATCGACGCGCTCAAGGGCTTCTTCCAGCTGCCCACCGC
>JAKONS010000188.1 GCA_022701845.1 Burkholderiaceae bacterium | reverse complement strand
GATCGAGTTCATGCGGTGGTCAGGAACCATGTCAGCCTTCTGGAATGGAGGGGCAGCGCCTCGCGCCGGTGCAGCAGCGCGCGGTTGTCCCAGATCAGCACCTCGCCCGGTGCCTGGTCGAAGAGCCAGGGCGACCCGTGCGCATCGACTGCCCGCCACAGGGCGTCGAGCAGCCGGCGGCTGGCCGCCTCGTCGCGGCCCGCCACCGCGCTGTCGGGGTGTGGCGGCAGGAACAGCGCCGGGGCACCGTTGCCGGCCGGGTCGTGCTGCACCAGGCGGTGCGGCGTGCCCTGGCAGCGCTGGCTCCAGGGCACGGTGGCGGCTTCGTCGGGCGGCATCACATCGACGCCGTGGGGGTGCCGGTAGTGCACCGCCTGCAGGTCGTCGATCTCGTCCTTCAACGCCTGCGGCAGGGCGCGGTAGACGGCGGCCATGTCGGCGAAACCGGTGCGCAGCGCGCCCGGCGGAATGTCGACCGCCTGCAGCATCGACAGCCGCGGCGGCGGGTCGGCCTGCGAATAGTCGGTGTGCCAGTGGTGCGCCGCATCGGCCGCGCGGGGCGGCACCACGCCGGGCGGCAGCGGGCGCCGGCCGACGAAGAGATGCTCGCGCGCCGGCGAGGCCAGCGTGGTGTCGGGCACCCGCGAGGGCCGTACCGGGCCGAGGGTGGCGGCGAAGGTGACGAAGTCGTTGGGATCGGCGGGCGCGTCCGGCGGCAGGGCGATCACCACCACCCGTTCCCGCGCGACCAGTGCGCGCAGCGCGGCGGCGAGTGCCGGCCGGTCGCGCAAGGCCGCCAGCGAGCGGCCGTGCACCCGCACGCCGAAGGGCACGCCGGCGGCCAGCGGCGTGGTGGAAAGATCGGTGGTGTCCCGGGTCGGGGCGTCGAGGGTGGGCATCGGCGCCGAGTCTGGCGCGCCCGTCGCCGCCGCGCCACCGGGCTTCTACGCGGATGGCCGCAGCCGGCGGTTCGGTCCGGCCCGCCCTGGCCTACCGGATCAGCAGGCAGCGGAAATCGTTGACGTTGGTATGCGTCGGCCCGGTCACCAGCAGGTCGCCCAGCCGGTCGAAGAAACCATAGGCGTCGTTGCGGTCGAGATGGGCCGCCACCCCCAGGCCGGCGGCCGCCGCCCGCTGCAGCGAATCCGGCGCCACGAAGGCGCCGGCGTTGTCCTCCACGCCGTCGATGCCGTCGGTGTCCGCCGCCAGCGCCCACACGCCGGGCTCGGCCTGCAGCGCCTGCGCCAGGCCCAGGCAGAACTCCCCGGCCCGCCCGCCGCGCCCGGGGGCGCTGCGGTCGTCGTCGGCGCGCGGCCGCAGCGTCACCGTGGTCTCGCCGCCGGACAGCAGCACGCAGGGCCGGGCGAAGGGTTCGCCGCGCCGCGCCACCGCGCGTGCCAGCGCGGCATGCACCTTGCCCACCTCGCGCGATTCGCCCTCGATCCCGTCGCTCAGGATGTACGCCGCCACGCCCGCGGCCCGCGCCGCCTCGGCCGCCGCCTGCAGCGACTGCTGCGGCGTGGCGACCAGCGCCACCCGGCTGCGTGCGAAGGCCGCGTCGCCGGGCTTCGGGGTTTCCAGCGCGCCGGATTCCAGCTGCGCCCGCACCGCCGGCGGCACGTCGATGCGGTAGCGCCGCAGGATGTCGAGCGCCTCGGCGCAGGTGCTCGGGTCGGGCACGGTGGGGCCGCTGCCGATCACCGCCGGGTCGTCGCCCGGCACGTCGCTGATCGCCAGCGTGACCAGCGCCGCCGGCCCGCAGGCCGCCGCCAGCCGGCCGCCCTTGATGCGCGACAGGTGCTTGCGCACGCAGTTCATCTCGCCGATGTGGGCGCCGGAGCGCAGCAGTTCGCGGTTGATACGCTGCTTTTCCGCCAGGTCCAGGCCGTCGCAGGGCAGCGTGAGCAGTGCCGAGGCGCCGCCCGACACCAGGCACAGCACCAGGTCGTCGGGGCCCAGGCCGCGCACCGCCTCCAGCATGCGTTCGGCGGCGCGCTGGCCGGCGGCGTCGGGCACCGGGTGCGCCGCCTCGACCACCTCGATGCGCTGCGGCAGGCCGGCCGGCCGCGGCGGCACATGGTGGTAACGGGTGACCACCAGGCCCGACAGCGGCGCCTCGGCCGGCCACAGCGCCTCGACCGCCTGCGCCATCGCGCCGCCCGCCTTGCCGGCGCCGATCACCACGGTGCGCCCGCGCGGCGGCGGCAGCGGCAGGAACGGCGCCAGCGTGTGCAGCGGCAGCGCCCGGCGCACCGCCGCATCGAACAGCATGCGCAGGAAGGCGCGCGGATCGTCGATGCTCGCCGCCATGTCAGCGCGCCGGCCGCACCAGGTTGCGCGGCTCGCCGCGCACGAAGGCTTCGATGTTGTCGACCAGCTGGTCGGCCAGCGTCTGCATCGCCTCGTCGGCGGCCCAGGCCACATGCGGGGTGAGGATGAAATCCGGCCGCTCCAGCAGCGCCATGAACGGATGGTCGGCCGGCGGCGGCTCGGTGCCGACCACGTCGAAGGCGGCACCGGCGATCTGCCCGGCCTCCAGCGCCGGGCCCACCGCCGCCTCGTCGACCAGCCCGCCGCGCGCGGTGTTGATCAGGAGCGGCTTGCGGCGCATCGACGCGAATTCGGCCGCGCCGATCATGCCGCGGGTGGCCGGGCGCAGCGGGCAGTGCAGCGTGATCACGTCGGCGCGCGCCAGCACTTCTTCGAACGGGGTGTAGAGCGAGCCCTGGCCGGTGCGGCCCTTGTGCGCCGAGAACAGCACCCGCATGCCCAGCGCCCGGCCCATCGCCGCCACCGCGTTGCCCAGCGCGCCGTCGCCGACGATGCCCAGGGTGGAGCCGGCCAGGTCGCGGATCGGGTAGTCGAAGAAGCAGAACTGCCCGGACTGCTGCCAGCGCCCGTCGCGCACCGCCTGGTGGTAGGCCAGGATGCTGCGGCGCAGGGCGAAGATCAGCGCGAAGGTGTGCTCCGGCACCGCGTGCAGGGCGTAGTCGCGGATGTTGCTGACCGCGATGCCGCGCTCGGCGCAGGCGGCGATGTCGATCGGGTCGGTGCCGGTGGCGGCCACCGCCACCAGCCGCAGCCGGGGCGCGGCGGCGAGCAGCCCGGCATCGAGCCGGACCTTGTTGACGACGACGATGTCGGCATCGGCGATGCGCGCGGCCACCTGGTCCGGCGCGGTGCTGTCGAACAGCTCCAGGGTGTGGTCGAAGGCGGGCCGGCGCAGCACGGTTTGCGGTGCCAGCGTGGCGCGGTCGAGGAAGACGATCTTCATGGGGCGGGTTCCGGGAACGAGGGGGTCGGTGGGGCTGTGGGGTGTCGCGGGTTCAGCGGCGCGCGTCTTCACGCACCCAGGCGGCGGCTTTTTCGGCCAGCATCAGCGTCGGGCTGTTGGTGTTGCCGCTGGTGATGGTGGGCATGGCGCTGGCGTCGACCACCCGCAGCCCGGCGATGGTGCCGCCGCGGCCGTCGCGCACCCGCAGCCGGGCGTCGAGCACCGCCATCGGGTCGGCATCGGCGCCCATGGCCGCGGTGCCGACCGGGTGGAAGATGGTGGTGGCGATGTCGCCCGCCAGCCGCGCCAGGTCCTCGTCGCTCTGGTACTGCGGGCCGGGC
>JAKONS010000183.1 GCA_022701845.1 Burkholderiaceae bacterium | reverse complement strand
AATCCCATGATGCCGGTATAGCTGCCGGAGATTTGCTGAACGAAGGCGGCCGCCGCGCCCTGGATGCCGTAAGCGCCGGCCTTGCCGAGGGGCTCGCCGGTGGCGACATAGCGGTCGATCTGCGCTGCCGACATCGCCGCGAAAGTGACGCGCGATTCGCTCAGCGCCTGCGAGCGCCGGCTGCCCGCCTGCACCGCGACCGCCGTCAATACGCGGTGGGTGCGACCGGCCAGCGCGGCGAGCATGCGGGCTGCATCCTCCGCGTCGGCCGGTTTGCCGAAAATGGTGCGGCCCAGGGCCACGGTGGTGTCGGCGCACAGAATGGGACCGGCGGGTTCGCCGCGCCGCGCGCGCCGTGCCACGGCCGCGTCGAGCTTCAGTCCGGTGACCCGGGCGACATAGGTGCGCGGCACCTCGCCGGGCAGCACCGATTCGAGGGATTCGGCGTCTTCTTCAGCCGCGTCGGCGACGAGCACGCGATGCGCGATGCCGAGCTGCCCGAGCAGCTGGCTGCGGCGCGGGCTTTGGGATGCCAGGTAGAGGAATTCCGGTGTCTTCATGGCCGGCGATGCTAACGGCCGCGACGACGCCCGGAAGCGCGGCGAGTGCACGGCGCGCATCGAGCGCCACCTGCGTCAGCCGATCGCTCCACATGCGCGCCAGGAACCGGTCCGTCTCGGGTGCCCGAGCCGCCGCCTCTTCGGCCGACACCATGCAGACCGCCCAGGCATCCAGGCCGTCGAATACCGGCTGCGCCGCGTCGGCGATGCCCGCCTGCGACGTGGTGCGAACGAGCATCGCGCGGAAGTCGTCGAAATGCCGGGCCAGGGTGAACAGCTCGCCGCGGGAGGGCTGCGGGGCGGCGGAGGGGTCGGTTTGCACGGTCGCGGAATCCGTTGAAAAAGGGTCGCGCGATGGTGCCGACACAGCGGCGGATGAGCATGGCAGCGCACGAAACCGCGCGCTCGGAAACGAAGCGGGCTATTCGCGGTGGTACGGATGGCCGGCGTTGAGCGACCACGCCCGGTACAGCTGCTCGATCAACAGCACCCGTGCGAAGGCATGCGGCAAGGTCATGTCGGACAGCCGTATGCGCTCGTGGGCCGCGGCGCGAAAGGCCGGATCGAGCCCGTCCGGGCCGCCGATCACCAGCGCGACATCGTCACCCTCGCGCTGCCATGCGGTGAGCCGTGCGGCCAGGGCGGCGGTGGTGAGCGAGGTGCCGCGCTCGTCCAGCACCACGATCCGGGTGCCGCGCGCGATCGCCGCCTCGATACGGCCGCGCTCGGCCGCGTAGAGCGTCTCGAGCGTCTTGGAGCCGCGAGGCTCGGTCTTGACCGCCTTGATCTCTACCCGAAGCTCGGGTGGGAACCGCTTGGCATAGTCGTCGTAGGCGGTCTGCGCCCAGGCCGGCATGCGCTGGCCGACGGCCACGATCGACAACTTCACCGTCGGATTGCCGCAGCGGAATCAGCGCGATGTCTTGCGGGCCGGCGTCTTGCGTCCGGGAGCCCGCGCAGTGGTCGACGCCGCGGCCTTCTTGGCGGGTGCGCCGACGACGACGGTCTTGATCCGCGTCTTGGTGGCGGGGGTCTTGGTGGCGGGGGTCTTGGCTACCGGTGCGCGGGTGGGCGCGCCCGTGGTGCCCGCGCTCTTGGTGGCGGCGGTTTTCCGTGCCGCGGTCTTGGCCGGTGCCGATGGTGCCGCAGCGGCGCGCGACGGCGCCTTCTTCGCGGCCGCCTTCTTCGCCGGTGCCTTGGTAGGACCCGCGGTGGCCGCAGCCTTGGCGGAGCCCTCCTCGACGTCGCCAGTCGACTTCCGCGCCGCCGTCTTGCGCAGCTTCGGTTGTGCGGCCAGCGCCTCGGCCAGTGCTTCCTTCTGCTGGCGCGCGGCGTCGGCGGACTTGCCGGACGGGCCTTTCAGTCGGATCGGCGTGTCGCCCCAGATCTCTTCCAGGTGGTAGTACTGGCGGATGGCGGGCTGCATGATGTGCGCGACCGCCGCGCCGCAGTCGACGATGATCCATTCGCCGTTGTCTTCGCCTTCCATGCGCGGCTTGTCGAAGCCGGCTTCGCGTACCGCATCGCGCACGCTCATGGCGAGCGCCTTGGTCTGGCGATTGGAGGTGCCCGACGCGATGATCACCCGCTCGAACAGCGGCGACAGATGCTCGGTGTTGAACACCCGGATGTCCTGCGCCTTGACGTCTTCAAGTCCATCGACGATGACGCGCTGGAGTTTCTGGACGTCTTTCTTGGCTGCGGTTTCCGTTTTGGGAGTGGTGGTCATCAGGCTGTGCGGTAGAGGTGGTGTTGGTCAATATAGCGCGCCACGCCTGGGGGAACCAGGGGACGCAGGTCTTCGCCGCGCGCTGCGCGGTCTCGGATATCGGTAGCGCTGGTGTCGGCCGACGGCATGTCGATCCAGCACCAGCGGGCGCCGGGCTGGTCGCGCCACGGCGGCCCGGCGGGGTCGACGTCGGCGCCGGGGCGGCCGGCGATGGCGATGGTCGCGGCTTCCAGCACGCCCTGCCAGCGATGCCAGCCGAGCAATGCGGCCGCCTGGTCGCCGCCCAGCAGCAGGAAGAATTCAGCACCGGGCAGCTCGGCGGCCAGTTCGGCCAGGGTGTCGGTGGTGTAGCTCGGCCCCGACCGGCGCAACTCGCGGTCGTCGACCAGGGTGTGCGGTATGCCGTCGAAGGCGGCATGCACCATCGCCAGGCGGTCGGTGCCGTCGGACAGCGGACGCGCCTTGTGCCAGGCCGAACCGGTCGGCACCACCAGCAGGCGCTGCAGCTGCAGCTGCTCGACCGCCGCGCGCGCCAGCGCCACATGGGCCAGGTGGGGCGGATCGAATGCTCCGCCGAAGATGCCGACGCGCAGCGGAGTGTGCATATCGCTCAGAGCCAGTCCCTCACCGGCAGGAACCGTTCGGTGAGCGCCGCCTCGGGCGAACCGGGTTCCGGCTCGAAGCGGTAGCGCCAGCCGGCCATCGGCGGCATCGACAGCAGGATCGACTCGGTGCGCCCGCCGGACTGCAGGCCGAAATGGGTGCCGCGGTCCCACACCAGGTTGAACTCGACATAGCGTCCACGCCGGTAGCACTGGAAATCGCGTTCGCGCTCGCCCCAGGGCAGATGCTGGCGCCGCGCCAGGATCGGCAGGTAGGCCCCCAGGAACGCGTCGCCCACCGCATGCAGCATCGCGCGATCGCGCTCGGCGCCCAGCTCGGAAAAATCGTCGAAGAAGATGCCGCCCACGCCACGCGCTTCCTGGCGGTGCTTCAGGAAGAAATAGCGGTCGCACCATTCCTTGAAGCGCGGATATTTGTCGTCGCCGAACGGCGCCAGCGCATTGCGGCAGACGGTATGGAAATGCACCGCGTCTTCCTCGAAGCCGTATACCGGCGTGAGGTCCATGCCGCCGCCGAACCAGCGGGTGGGCTCGTCGCCGGGCTGCCCGGCGGAGATCATGCGCACGTTCATGTGCACCGTCGGCACATACGGATTGCGCGGATGGAACACCAGCGACATGCCCATGGCCTCGAAAGGCGCTCCTGCCAGCTGTGGCCGGTGCTCGGTGGCCGACGGCGGCAGGCGCGGCCCGCGCACATGGGAAAAACCGCAGCCGGCGCGCTCGAACACCGCGCCGCCTTCCAGGATGCAGGTGATGCCCTCCCCCTGCAGCGTTTCGCCTGCCGGCTTGGTCCACGGATCGGTGACGAACGCGACGCTCCCGCCCGCCGCCGACTCGATGGCCTCCAGCGCCGCCACGATGCGCCGCTGCAAGCCGAC
>JAKONS010000182.1 GCA_022701845.1 Burkholderiaceae bacterium | reverse complement strand
GTTCAATCGCACATCCGGGTGGGACACGTCGATGCGGGGCAGGGTGCGCAAGGAAGGCGGCTTGCCCGGCTGGCGCGGCTCCGGGGCCGGGTCCGGGTTCGGGTCGAGCAGCACGATCGATTCCTTGAGCGCCACCACGATGCGGCCGTCGGCCTGGAAGGCGAAGCAGCCGGCCGGCGCCGGCACCGCGAACCGGTGGCGCACCGTGCCGTCGGCAGCGAGCGCCATCACCAGGCCGGCGCGGCAGTCCATTAGCCACAGGCGACCGTCGTGCCACACCGGGCATTCGCCCAGGGCGGTGGTGGGTTCTCCGAATCTTTCGATATGCATGCGCGGTCGTGTAATCGGTGAATCGAATCGAATGAACGGGAATCGAGGGAATCGAGCGTGCCGGGTCGAATACCGCGGCGATGCGCCGAATGCTAGAAGCGTCGTCGCGATTCGAATGCTGCATTCCGTGCAGGACACTCCCGCGGATTACGCGGCAATCGGTCGAATATCGGTTCATACAATCGTTGCCGAGACCGGCGGGCGATTTTCACGATTATCTTGGTCGCGTTATCTCCGTGAGATGTTATTTGTCAATGCGGGTATTTACCGGGGTGGTGCATATGAGCGATCAATGGGTTCTGATGGAAGTCGCCGACGGCGTGGCGCTGGTCACCATGGACCGCCGGCCGGTCAATGCGCTCAACCGGGAAATGCGCCGCCAGATGGTCGCCACCTTCGATGCGATTTCCGAGCGCGCCGATATCCGCTGCGCCATCCTCACCGGCGCCAACGGCGTGTTCTGCGCCGGCGCCGACCTGAAGGACCGGCCCGACGCCGAGATCGCCGGCGACTTCCTCGACCACAACCGCATCACCCGCGAAACCGGCAACGCGATCCGGGAATGCGCCAAGCCGGTGATCGCCGCCATCAACGGCGTGGCGCTGGGGGCGGGCTTCGGCGTGGCCGCGGCCTGCGACATCCTCTACGCCTCGGACGACGCCGCCGTCGGCATGCCCGAGATCAACGTCGGCCTGGCCGGCGGCGCCTCGATGCTGAAGACGCTGTTCGGCCGCTCCACCCTGCGCCGCATGTTCTTCACCGGCCAGCGCCTGAGCGCGCACGACCTGCTCAAGCGCAACGTCATCGAGGAGGTACTGGCCCCGGCCGACCTGCTGCCCCGGGCGATGGAGCTGGCGCGCGAGATCGCCGCCAAGGCGCCGCTGGCGATGGCCTATGCCAAGCGCGCGGCCAACATGGTCGACGTGATGCCGCAGCGCGACGCCTACCGCTTCGAGCAGGAATTCACCGTCACGCTGTCGAAGACCGAGGACGCGCGCGAGGCCCGCGCCGCCTTCCTCGAAAAGCGTGCGCCGGTGTTCAAGGGGCGCTGAGCATGGCCGCAGCGACTCACGCAGGGACTCCGCCGGCGCCCGGCGCCGGGCTCGACGCCTTCTTCCAGGCGCGGGGCGTGGCCGTCGTCGGCGCCTCCGACGACATCACCAAGATCGGCGGCCGGCCGGTGCACCTGCTGCGCAAGTACGGCTATGCCGGGCCGATCTATCCGGTCAACCCGCGCGGCGGCCTGCTGCAGGGCCTGCCGGCCTACGCCTCGATCCTCGACACGCCGACCGCCCCCGACCTGGCGATCCTGGCGGTGCCGGTGGAGGCCACGCTGCAGGCGGTGCGCGACTGCGCCGCCCGCGGGGTGCGCGGCGTCATCGTGCTCACCTCCGGTTTCGCCGAGGCCGGGCCGGAGGGCGCAGCACTGCAGAGGCAGCTGGTCGAGGTGGCGCGCGCCCACGGCATGCGGCTGCTGGGGCCGAACTGCCTGGGCACGGTCAACGTCACCGATGCGCTGGTCGGCTCCTTCTCGATCGCGCTGGAGCAGAACATGCCGCCCGCCGGCCAGGTGGGCATCGTGTCGCAGTCGGGAAACATCGGCAGCTTCACCATGCAGAACATGGCCCAGCGCGGCCTGGGCGTGAGCCGCTTCATCGCCACCGGCAACGAGGCCGACGTGGACGTGGCCGACGGCATCGCCGCGCTGGCCGAGGACGTGCACACCCGCATCGTGCTGTGCTGCATGGAGACCTGCCGCGACGCCGGCCGGCTGGTCGCCGCGCTCGACATGGCGCGCCGCCGCGGCAAGCCGGTGGTGGTGCTGAAGATCGGCGCCACCGCCCAGGGCCAGGCGGCGGCCGCCTCGCATACCGGCGCGCTGGCCGGCTCCGATGCGGTGTTCGACGCGGTGTTCCGCCGCCATGGCGTGCTGCGGGTGCGCTCGCTGGAAGACCTGCTGCAGATCGGCCATGCCGCCAGCCTGCTGCTGCCCGACCGCCTGCCCGCCAGCCGCGCGGTCACCCTGGTGGCGGCCTCCGGCGGCTTCGGCATCATGATGGCCGATGCGATGGCGCAGGCCGGCATGACCATGCCGCCGCTGGCCGACGAGACCCGGGCGCGCATCCGCGAGGCGGTGCCCTCGGCCGGCACCCACAACCCGGTCGATGCCTCGGCGCAGATGTCGAGCCGGCCGGACATCCTGCTGAAGATGCTGTCGGCGCTGCTCGACGACCCGGGCCGCGGCACCCTGGTGCTGCTGCTGGCGCTGTCGCTGCACAACCCGCGGCTGCGCGGCGTGTACCTGCAGGCGCTGGCGCAGGTGCGCGCCAGCCACCCGCAGCGGCTGCTGACGATCATCAGCAACGGCCCGGCCGATGCGGTGGCCGAGATCGTCGCGCTGGACATTCCGGTGTTCCCCAGCATCGACGCGGCGGCTTCCGGCCTGTCGGGGCTGGCGCAGATGGGCCTGTTGGCCGCGGTGCCGCCGGCTGCGGCCTACCGCGGCCCGGTCGATGCCGCCGGCGCCGTCGACCCGGCGGTGTTCCGCAACGAATTCCACGCCAAGCGGGCGCTCGCCGCCGCCGGCATCGACGTGCCGCACGAGGCGCTGGTGGGCTCGGCCGACGAGGCGGTGCGCGCGGCGCGGCGGACCGGCTATCCGGTGGTGCTGAAGATCGCCTCCGAGGACATCGCCCACAAGACCGAGGTCGGCGGCGTGGCGCTCGGCCTGCAGGACGACGACGCGGTGCGCCGGGCCTTCGACCGGCTGATGGCCAATGCCGCGCTGCATGCGCCGGCGGCGCGCCTGGACGGCGTGCTGGTCGCGCCGATGCTGGGCGGCGGCGTGGAACTCATCGCCGGCGTCTCGCGCGACCCGGTGTTCGGCCCGGTGGTGATGGTCGGCATCGGCGGCATCCATGCGGAGGTGCTGAAGGACGTGGCGGTGCAGGTGGCGCCGGTGTCCGAGGACGAAGCGCTGCGCATGCTGCAGGGCCTGCGCATGTTCCCCCTGCTCGACGGCGCGCGCGGCCAGCCGCGCGCCGACCTGGTCGCCGCCGCCCGCACGGTGGCGCGCCTGTCCGACTTCGCCTGCCGCCATGCCGCCGACATCGCCGAGATCGACCTGAACCCGATCCTGGTGCGGCCGCAGGGCCAGGGCGTGGCGGTGCTCGACGCGCTGATGGTCGCCACCGCCACCGCCACCGCCCCTTCGGCCGCCACCCCGTCTTCCCGCTAACCCGGCTGCCCGACCCGTCGGCCCGCCGCCCACCCGGAACCCCATGAACCGAAGCCCCACCATCCCCGACCCGTCCGCCGGCCCGGCCGCCTACCGCGCCTATGCCCGCGAATGGCTGCGATCCCACCTGCCGGCCCACATGCGCGCCGACAGCGAGCACTACCGCACGCCCACCCTGGAGGAATGCCGCCAGTGGGAGGCCGACATGTACCGGGCCGGCCTCGTCGGCATGACCTGGCCGCAGGCCTACGGCGGCCTGGGCCTGGGCATCGCCGAGCACCTGGCGGTGAACAAGGAGATCGGCGCGCTGGCCATGCCGGAGAGCATCAGCTCGATCGGCAAGGAGCTCGCCGGGCCGATCATCCAGACGGTGGGCACCGAGGCGCAGAAGCAGGCCTTCCTGCCGCGCATCCTGGCGATGCAGGATTTCTGGTGCCAGGGCTTTTCCGAGCCCGACGCCGGCTCCGACCTGGCGCGCCTGCGCACCCGCGCGGTGCAGGAAGGCGGCGAGGGCGGCACCGGCGGCCACTGGCGCATCAACGGCCAGAAGATCTGGACCAGCGGCGCGGCCAAGGCGCACTACTGCCTGCTGCTGACCCGCACCGGCACCGTGGCCGACAAGCACCGCGGCCTGCTGATGTTCGCGGTGCCGATGGACACACCCGGCGTGCGGGTGGTGCCGATCCGCTCAATCGACGACAAGGAATCCTTCGCCGAGGTGTTCTTCGACGATGTGGTGGTGCCCGACAGCGCCCGCCTGGGCGCGCCCGACGAAGGCTGGAACGCGGCCATCCGGGTGCTGTCGATCGAGCGCGCCACCAACCGCATGTACCGCGCCTGGCGCTTCGAATGCGAGCTGCGCCAGCTGGTGGCGGCCTGCCGCTCCGACACGGCGCTGTCGGCGCTGCTCGACGACGGGTATCACCAGCGCCGCTTCGGCGAGGTGGCCGGCGAGATCGACGCGCTCAAGGGCCTGGTCGAGCGCACCGCCGAGCAGCTGGCCGCCGGCGACGACATCGGCGCGCGGGGCTCGCTCACCAAGCTGCACTGGTCGGAATGCCACCAGGCCTTCGCCGGCCTGGCGCTGTCGGTGGTGTCGCAAGTGACGCCGCGCTCCAGCGCCCTGGCGCAGCGGGCCCGCAAGGCCTTCACCACCGCCTACCTGTTCGCGCGGGCGGAAACCATCTACGCCGGCACCAGCGAAATCCAGCTGGACATCATCGCCCAGCGCATCCTGAAACTGCCCAAGGACTGACCGACATGCACACGTCCTCGAACCCATCCCCCGCGTCCACCCAGGAAGCCGACGGCGACCTGCGCCCCGAGGAATTCGCCCAGGCGGCTGCCGAGGCCATCGCCGACGCCGCCGGCCGCAGCCCGCGCGAGGCGGCCGCCGTGCTGGCGCAGTCCGGCCTGCTGGGCGTCTGCGCCGCCGAGGATGACGGCGGCCTGGGCCTGGGCATCGCCTTCGCCCTGCCGATCGCCATCGAGGCGGGCCGCCAGCAGCTGGCATTCCCGCTGATCGAGCAGCTGCTGCTGGCCCGGGCATTCGCCGGCTCGCCGATGGCCGCCGCCCTGTGCAGCGGCGATCGGCTGGCCACCTGGGCGCTGCAGGGCGGCCTCGACAGCGGCCTGGCCGGCCATGCCCGCCATGCCGCCGCCTGCGACTGGGTGCTGCTGGCCGACGGCCAGGGCGGCGCCGCGCTGTGCGAGGTGGCCT
>JAKONS010000173.1 GCA_022701845.1 Burkholderiaceae bacterium | reverse complement strand
CACCGGCGCCTGGCTGTTCTGGCTGTTCGCGCACATCTACTTCCTGATCGGCTTCCGCAACCGGGTGGGCGTGCTGTACGACTGGGCAACCGCGTATTTCCAGTTCCAGCGGCCGGCGCGCATCGTCACCGGGGTGCAGCATCCGGCGCCGAAACAGCCGCCGCCGCCCTGAGGCTTCTTATCATCTCGCCCGGTATCCCCCCCTGGCGAATGAACGAGAGGCACACATGAAGACGAAGACGACCCACCCCCTGCGCGCCCTGGCGGCCGTGCTGTCGATGGCGTGCGCGCTGCAGGCGCACGCCGCATTTCCCGACAAACCGATCAAGGTGGTGATGGGCTTTCCGGCCGGCGGGCCGCTCGACCAGCATGCGCGGCTGCTGTCCGACCGCCTGCAGGCGGTGCTCGGCCAGCCGCTCATCGTCGACTACAAGCCGGGCGCGGGCGGCTCGGTCGGCGCCGAATCGGTGGCCCGCAGCGCGCCCGACGGCTACACCCTGATGCTGGCCAACACCGGCGTGATGGTGATCAACGGCGCGCTCTACACCAAGCCCGCCTACGACACCCTGCGCGACTTCGTGCCGATCGCCCGCACCGCCCAGCAGCCGCTGGCGCTGCTGGTGAACAACGCGGTGCCGGCGCAGACGCTGGGCCAGTTCATCGCGTATGCCCGCAAGGAGCCCGGCAAGGTGAACTACGGATCGGCCGGCAACGGGGGCATCTCGCACCTGGTGCCGGAGATGTTCAAGAACGCCACCGGGCTGTTCATGGTGCACATCCCCTACCGCGGCAGCGCGCCGGCCTTCACCGACCTGATGGGCGGCCAGGTGCAGTTCATGGCCGAATCGATTCCGCAGGCCGCCGCCTATGCCAAGCAGGGCAAGGTGCGCGCGTTGGCGGTGACCAGCAAAGCGCGCAACCCGGCACTGCCCGACGTGCCGACCGCGATCGAGGCCGGCCTGAAGGGCTTCGAGGTGGTCGGCTTCTACGGCTTCCTGGCACCGGCCGGCACACCGCCCGAGGTGGTGGCCCGGCTGAGCGACGCCTTCGGCCAGGTGCTGGCCCAGCCCGACCTGCGCGCCCGCATGGTGGCCCAGGGCGCCGACCCGGCCTTCCTCGGCAGCGCCGACTTCGGCCGCTTCCTGGCCGAGGAAACCCCGAAGTGGCGCAAGGCGGTGAAGGACTCCGGCGCACGCATGGACTGATACCGCCGCCGTTTCTGGTGCATCGCGGCCCGCTTTTTCTCGGCCGTGGTGCACCGACCGGCCCGATTCCGGTGCACACGGCTTGTATACCAGTGGCACGGAATCTGCTCCTGCTTCGGCATGCCCTCCGCAGCCGATATCTCCAGCCGCATCATCGAAGCCGTCATGGCGCAGAAGCTCGCGCCCGGCACCCGGCTCGGCGAGCAGCAGCTGGCCATGCTGTTCGACTGCAGCCGCACCATCGTGCGGGAAGCGCTGACCCGGCTGGCCACCCGCGGCATCGTCACCGTCAGCGCCCGGCGCGGCTGGTTCGTGGTGGAGCCGTCGCGCGACGAGGCCCGCGAGGCCTTCGCCGCGCGCCGGGTGATCGAGGTCGGCCTGATCCGCGAGACGCCGCCGATCGGCAAGGCCGCAATCAAGGAACTCAAGGCCCATCTGCAGCGCGAGAAGGCCGCGGTGCGCGGCACCGACATCGGCGCGCGCAGCTTCCTGCTGGGTGATTTCCACGTCTGCCTGGCCGAGTGCCTGGGCAACCACCTGCTGGCCGACACGCTGCGCGACTTCACCGCGCGCACCACGCTGATCGCCATGCTCTACCAGTCCTCGCACGACGCGGTGCAGTCGTGCGAGGACCATGTGCAGATCGTCGCCGCGCTCGAGGCCGGCGACACCGCCCTGGCCGAACGCCTGATGGCCGCCCATATCGGCACGGTGCAGGACGCCCTGCGCCTGCAGCCCGCCGCGCCCGAGGAAGACCCCCTGAGCGGCCTGCGCGACGCGCTGGCGCCGGTCGCCAAGTCGCCCGGCGGCCCGGCCCGGCCGGCGCGTGCACCCAAAGACAAACCCGTTTCGTCCGACCTCCCTCCCACCTATCTCGGAGCCTTGCTATGACTTTCGCCCGCCGTCCCCTCGTTCTCGGCCTGATCGCCGCCGCCACCGCGGCATGTGCCGCCGGCGTCCATGCGCAGACCGCGCTGGACGACGTGATGAAGGCCAAAACCATCAAGATCGCGGTGCCCACCGACTACCCGCCCTACGGCTTCGTCGGCACCGACATGGCACCGCAGGGCCTCGACATCGACATGGCCCGCCTCATCGCCGCCAAGCTGGGCGTGAAGGCCGAGCTGGTGCCGGTCAACAGCGCCAACCGCATCCCGTACTTGCAGACCCGCAAGGCCGACCTGGTGATCTCCACCCTGGGCAAGAACGCCGAGCGCGAGAAGGTGATCGACTTCACCGCCGCCTACTCGCCCTTCTTCCAGGCGGTGTTCGCACCGAAGAGCCTGAACGTGAAGACCTATGCCGACCTGGCCGGCAAGACCGTCGC
>JAKONS010000149.1 GCA_022701845.1 Burkholderiaceae bacterium | reverse complement strand
TCCTTGCCGGCCTTGAGCGATCGCACCGCTTCGCTCAGCATCTCGTTGTAGAGCTGGAAGCCGATCTCCATCATGTTGCCGCTCTGGTTCTCGCCCAGCACCTCGCCGGTGCCGCGGATCTCCAGGTCGTGCATCGCCAGGTAGAAGCCGGAGCCGAGCTCCTCCATCTGCTGGATCGCGTCGAGCCGCTGCTGCGCGTGTTTGGTCAGGCTCTCGATGTCGGGAACCATCAGGTAGGCATAGGCCTGGTGGTGGCTGCGGCCGACCCGGCCGCGCAGCTGGTGCAGCTGCGCCAGGCCGAACTTGTCGGCGCGGCTCATGACGATGGTGTTGGCTGTGGGCACGTCGATACCGGTCTCGATGATGGTCGAGCACAGCAGCAGGTTGTAGCGCTGGGCCACGAAGTCGCGCATCACCTTTTCCAGTTCGCGCTCGGGCATCTGGCCGTGGGCCACCGCGATGCGGGCCTCGGGCAATATCTCCTCGAGCTTCTGGCGCCGGTTCTCGATGGTGTCGACCTCGTTGTGCAGGAAGTACACCTGCCCGCCGCGCTTCAACTCGCGCAGCACCGCCTCGCGGATCACGCCGTTGCTCTCGCTGCGCACGAAGGTCTTGATGGCCAGCCGGCGCTGCGGCGCGGTGGCGATCACGCTCAGGTCGCGCAGGCCTTCCAGCGCCATGCCCAGGGTGCGCGGGATCGGCGTGGCGGTCAGCGTCAGCACGTCCACCTCGGCGCGCAGCGCCTTCATCTGCTCCTTGTGGCGCACCCCGAAGCGGTGCTCCTCGTCGATGATCAGCAGGCCCAGGTCCTTGAACTTGGTCGATTCGCTGAGCAGCTTGTGGGTGCCGACGACGATGTCGACGCTGCCGTCCTCCAGGCCCTTGGCGGCGGCGTTGATCTCCTTGGTGGAGCGGAAGCGGCTCATCTCGGCGATCTTCAGCGGCCACTTGCCGAAGCGGTCGACCAGGGTCTGGTAGTGCTGTTCGGCCAGCAGCGTGGTGGGCGCCAGCAGCGCCACCTGCTTGCCGCCGGTGACCGCGATGAAGGCGGCGCGCAGGGCCACCTCGGTCTTGCCGAAGCCGACGTCGCCGCACACCAACCGGTCCATTGGGCGCGGCGAGATCATGTCCTGCACCACCGCGTGGATGGCAGCCCGCTGGTCGGCGGTTTCCTCGAAGCCGAAATCGTTGGAGAAGATCTCGTAGTCGGCCGCCGAGAAGCGGAACGGATGGCCCTGGCGCAGGGCGCGGCGGGCGTAGATGTTGAGCAGCTCCGCGGCCGAGTCGCGGATCTGCTCGGCGGCCTTGCGCTTGGCCTTGTCCCACTGGGCGCTGCCGAGCTTGTGCAGCGGCGCCTCGTCGGCCGACACGCCGGTATAGCGGCCCACCTGGTGCAGCTGCGACACTGGCACGTAGAGGGCGGCCTTGTCGGCGTATTCCAGGTGCAGGAATTCGCTGTCGCCCTGGCCCAGGTCGAGGTTGACCAGCCCCAGGTAGCGGCCGATGCCGTGCTGCACATGCACCACCGGATCGCCGACGTTGAGCTCCGACAGGTCCTTGATCAGCGCCTCGACATCGCTCGCCTGCTCCTGCTTGCGGCGCCGGCGCACGGTGACGCCGGCGGCGAACAGCTCGGTCTCGGTGACGAAATCGATGCCCTCGTCGACCCAGCTGAAGCCGGCCGCCAGCGGCGCGGTGGCGATGCCGATCTTTTCGGTGCCGTCGGCCTGGAAGGCCTCCAGGCTGTCGAAGGCCGGCGGCTGCACGCCGCTGGCGCGCAGGAAGTCGAGCAGGCTCTCGCGCCGGCCGTCGCTCTCGGCCAGCACCAGCACCCGGTTCTGGGTGTTGCGGGCATGTGTCTTGAAGCGGGCCAGCGGGTCTTCGGCGCCGCGTACCACCGAGAGCTCGCTCAGCGGCGCGAAGCGCGCGTCGGCGGCGCCGGCGTCGGCCGCCTCGCCGCTGCCGGCGCTGCGCAATGCGAGCTGCGACTGCTGGTTGGCGCGCACATAGAACTGGTCGGCGCTGAGGAACAGCGCCTCGGGCGGCAGCACCGGCCGTTCGCTGTCGCCGCGCACCAGGCGGTAGCGGTCGCGGGTGTCCTGCCAGAAGCGCTGGAAGGCGGGCTCGACATCGCCGTGCAGCACCACGGTGGCGTCGGCTCCCAGGTAGTCGAAGACGGTGGCGGTCTCGTCGAAGAACAGCGGCAGGTAGTACTCGATGCCGGCGGTGGCCACGCCGTTGCCCATGTCCTTGTAGATGCGGCTGCGGGTCGGGTCGCCCTCCAGCATTTCGCGCCAGCGGCTGCGAAAGCGCGCGCGGGCGTCGTCGTCCATCGGGAATTCACGGCCCGGTAGCAGGCGCACTTCGGGCACCGGGTACAGGCTGCGCTGGGTGTCGGGGTCGAAGGTGCGGATCGAGTCGATCTCGTCGTCGAACAGGTCGACCCGGTAGGGCACCGGCGAGCCCATTGGGAACAGGTCGATCAGGCCGCCGCGCACCGCGTATTCGCCGGGGCTGACGACCTGCGTCACGTTGCTGTAGCCGGCCAGGGTGAGCTGGGCGCGCAGGCGGGCTTCGTCGAGCTTCTGCCGGGTCTTGAAATGGAAGGTGTAGCCGGCCAGGAAGGCGGGCGGCGCCACCCGGTAGAGCGCGGTGGTGGCGGGCACCAGCACCACGTCGGCTTCGCCCTGCGAGATGCGCCAGAGGGCGGCGAGGCGCTCGCTGATCAGGTCCTGGTGCGGCGAGAAGGTGTCGTAGGGCAGGGTCTCCCAGTCGGGGAACAGGGCGCAGCGCAGGGTGGGCGCGAAGAACGCGATTTCCTCGAGCAACCGCTGGGCGTCGTTGGCGTCCGAGGTGACGATGGCGATGCGCCGCCCGGCAGCGGCTTCCCGCAGGCCGAGCTTGCCCAGCAGCAATGCGTCGGCGGAGCCCGGCGGACGTGGCAGCGTGAAACGTTTTCCGGGAACGAGGCGGGGCAGATCCATAGGCTGTGCGCGGGTACCGAGGTGGGCTTGCGCCGGTGAAAAGACGAACACCCCCGGCGGCGAAGCGGGGGGTGGCGGACGCTGGGCGTCGGTAGCCGGATTTTAGAATGGAGCGTATCGGGCCTGCCTTTCGTGCGGTAATGCCGGCCTTCGGTTTTCCGCCGGCTGCGACCTGCGTTCCGGCACCTTCCTGGGCGTGTCGGGCTTTCAGCGGCAATGCCTGTTTTTCTTTCCGCCGGCTCCGGCAATCACCGTTCTGCATGACTTTCTTCCAGCCGACTCCGACGCCTCGCCTGTGGGCGCTCGTGCCCTGCGCCGGCAGCGGCCAGCGTGCCGGGGGCAACGGCCCCAAGCAATACCAGGCAGTGGCGGGGCGGCCGATGGTGGCCCATACCCTGGCGGCGCTGGCCGGCGTGGGGCGCCTGTCGGGCGGCTTGCTCGCGGTCGCGGCGGGTGACGATTTCTTCGACAGGCATCCGCCGGCCGACCCGCGTTTCTCGGTGGCGGCCTGCGGCGGTGCCACCCGTGCCGCATCGGACGCCAACGGCCTACAGGTCCTGGCCGGGCAGGGCGCGGCTGACGACGACTGGGTGCTGGTGCACGACGCGGCGCGCTGCCTGGTGACGCCGGAGCGCATCGATGCGCTGATCGACGCCTGCCTGGACGACGCCGTCGGCGGGCTGCTGGCGCAGCCGCTGGCCGACACCCTGAAGGCCTCCAGCGGCGACCGTGTCGCCGGCACGCTCGATCGGCGCGAACGCTGGCTGGCGCAGACGCCGCAGATGTTTCGCATCGGCATGCTGGCCTCGGCGCTGCGGCAGGCCGGCCCCGCGGTGACCGACGAGTCAAGCGCCATCGAGGCGCTGGGCCTCGAGCCGCGGCTGGTGCCGGGCGGCGCACAGAATTTCAAAGTCACCTGGCCGGAGGATTTCGCTCTGGCCGCAGCGGTTCTGGCCGCGAGGAGCAATCGATGAATCAGATCAGGGTCGGCGAAGGCTGGGATGTCCATGCGCTGGTCGAGGGACGGCGGCTGGTGCTGGGCGGTGTCGAGGTGCCGTTCGCCAAGGGGCTGCTCGGCCATTCGGATGCCGACGTGCTGCTGCACGCGATCACCGACGCGGTGCTGGGCGCTGCCGGGCTGGGCGATATCGGCACCTTGTTCCCGGATACCGACGTCCGCTTCAAGGGTGCCGATTCGGCCGTCCTGCTGGCCGAGGCGATGCGCCGCGTGGTCGAGCTCGGCTGGCGGCTGGGCAACGTCGACTGCACGGTGATCGCGCAGGCGCCGAAGCTGGCGCCGTACAAGGCGGCCATCCGCGCGCGGGTCGCGGAGGTGCTGGGCATCGATACCGAGGCGGTAAACGTGAAGGCCAAGACCGCCGAGAAGCTCGGGCCGGTGGGCGAGGGCCTCAGCATGGAAGCCCGCGCCGTGGTGCTGCTATTTCGGTAGCACCTGTTTCGACTGCCCGCCGCGCGGCAGCACCCGGCGTGCCACCACCGACGGGCGCCACGAGCGCTTCTCGCCACCCGCAGGGGCACCAGCCTTGGCGCCGCTCTCCAGCGTCGGTGCCCGTGTCAGTTCGATACGGGCCAGGAAACCGCCGGTGCGCGCATTCGACAGCTGGAAAAAACCGCCCATGCGGCGCACCGTCTTGTCGACGATCGACAGACCCAGGCCGGCGCCGGTAGCCGAGGTGCGCGCGGTGTCGCCGCGGA
>JAKONS010000138.1 GCA_022701845.1 Burkholderiaceae bacterium | reverse complement strand
CACCGGCTATTCCAGCCTGGCCTATCTGAAGAAATTCCCGATCCACCGGGTCAAGCTCGACCAGTCGTTCGTGCGCGGCCTGCCGGACGATTCCAGCGACCACGCCATCGTCACCGCGATGCTGGCGATGGCCCGGGCACTGCGCTTCGACACGGTGGCGGAGGGCGTGGAAACCGAGGCGCAGCGCCTGTGCTTGCTGGCGCTCGGCTGCGCGCACTTCCAGGGTTTCCTATGCGCGCCGGCACTGCCCGCGGCCGATATCGGCGTCCGGCTGGCGAGCCCGGCCGCCTTCCTGCCGGCGGATTGACGGGGCGCGGCGGCGGCCCCTGCGCCCGCTCCGGTGCGGCGCACCGCCATACTGGTCGTTTTGCCGCTTCCCGAAAGTCATCGATGACCGAACCCGTTTCCACCGTCGCCCGCGAGAGCCAGGCATTGGCCGCCGCCCGCGACACCACCGAAGCGCAGTTGCGCATGGCGCTGGACATCATCCAGAAGGCGGTGCCGGAGCAGCAGGCCCGACTGAGCGACACCTCGCTGGCGGCGCTGGCCGCGGGAGTGATCCAGGCATTCGCGACCAACTTCGCCGCCATCACGATTTCGCGTGCCGCTTCCGGGGCTGGGGATCCGGCAGCGCCGGCGGCGTCCGACACAGCGATCTGAGTCCCTACCGGCGGAAGCGCTTTGCGCCGGCCACGGTTCGAGCGTGTTCCTGCGAATCCGCACTTTCACCACGACCGACCACATAGGTCGGTGTGACAAAAGTCGCACCCTTTTCGATGAGCGCGCGCGCATCGGGAACGAGAGGAAACGGTCCTACATGTTTACCCGGACGGGAAACATAGAGTTGCGGAAATTTCGTTGTGCCACAAGGCCTTCCGCACTTTCTTTCGACCACCGCCATGCCTGAATCGTCCACCCTCGTCTGGATTTTCGTCCTCGTCACCCTGATCCCCGGCGGCGCACTCCTGGCCAGCGACCGCATGCCGGCCAACCTCCGCGCAGGCCTGCTGCTGGCCTGCGGCGGCACCTGGCTGGCCATGGCCTGCCTGGTCGTCGGGACAGCGGCCATTGCCTACAACTGGCCGGCGCTGCTCAGCTGATCGGCGGTTTCGCCCTGCATGGGGCGTCCTTCGGTTTGGATGCCCGCAAGGCGACTTGCGGGCATCGTCGTTTCCGGCTTCGCGTGGTGCGTGGGGGTCAGCGGTTGAAGGGCTGCAGCCGCGCCGCCACCGGCTTCAGGGTTTCGATTTCTTCCTGTTGGGTCATGCGCATGATGGCGTGGCCGACATACTGGTTGGCCCGAAAGCGCTCGTCGGCGCCGTACATCAGCACATAGTCGTCCAGCGGCCGGGTGCACTGGCGCACCGCGGTGTAGATCATGGCGCCCTGCGGGTCGATCCGGTAGGGCACCAGGGTGCGCAGCGCGGCCTCGGAACAGGCGCGGTAGGCCTTGAGCTTTTCGGCGTAGGCCGGGTCGCCCTCGGTTTTTTCCATCATCTTGACCGCGACGATGAAGTCGTCGATCTGCGGCGAGCGCTGGGGAGATTCGGCGAAACCGTTCGGCAGGGTCGTCTGGGCGCCCGCGGTGGCCGCTGCGGCCATCGTCAGCACCAGGGCTGCGGCTGATCTGTACATGTGTTTCTCCTCGGATCCGATGGGAATAAGCGCCCGGTCGAACATGCCGGTGTGCGCAGCGGTGCGGCCAAGGCCTCCACAAAAACAAAAAGCCGTTGAATCGTCAACGGCTTTCTGCGGAATCGAGGTGTCTGCGGGAGCCACCGGACCGGCATCCTGAACCGGGGTTCAGGTGGGCCAGGGCAGCCAGGCATCGGGTTCATCTGACGCGAGATGATCACACCCGCCTGGAAATTTACCTAGCCCGTGCTCATGGAGCATTGGTTCAAGGAAATATAAAGCCCGGCATGCATCGCAGACACCGCTCGATTGTATTCGCAGCCGAAGCCGGCGGGTTACAAAAGACGGCCGTCCTCGGCCAGTGCGTCGTCGAGCCGGCGCAGCAGCTGCGACCAGCGCGCCGCCTCCGATTCCGGCTCGCCGCCGCCCACCGACACCTGCGAGCCGGCCGCCGGTGCGCGGTCGCCCGCATCGAACGCCAGGTTGAGCGCGGCCAGCACCGCGATCCGGTCGCGGGCGCGAATCCGGCCGGCGTCGCGGATGCGGGTCATGGCGGCGTTCACCCGCTCGGCGGCATCGCGCAGCCGGTGCTCGCCACCGTCGGGGCAGCCCAGCAGATAGCCCTGACCGAGGATCTGCACTTCGATCTGCTTCATGCCGCGCTCCCCTGCGCGTCGCTGCGGTGCGCGTCTTGTTCGGTGGCCGTGACGGCCTCGTCGTCGTCGAGCGCCTGCGGCAGGCGTTCGAGCACCGCCTCGACCCGCACCCGGGCCGCCTGCAGGCGCATCCGCAGCGCGTCGCGCTCGCGGGTCAGGCCAGCGACCTGCTCCGCCAGCAGCGCATTGGTGCGCCGCAGCTCGGCGTGGCGCAGCAGCAGGCGCTCGACGCGTTCGGCGACCTGTTCGTAAGGGGCGGGTGGTGAGGCCATGGCCGACAATTGTATGGTTTGGAAACAAATGCACCGTGCTCGCTTAGAATCGCCGCCGTTGGTGCTCGTGCGGCCGGTTCTCGGCGGTGCAGTTCAACGGGAAGCAGGAGGGCCGTCCGCCGACGGACACGCCCCACCTGCGCTGCCCCCGCAACGGTCGGTGGAAGAGCCGGTTCACACCGGCTCGCGTTTGCCTCTCACAGCCACTGGGCGCCTCGCGTGCCTGGGAAGGCGAGGCCGACGGGTTCCACCCAGCCCGGATACCGGCCAACGACGTGGCTGGTTCGCCGCACCGCGCACGACGCGGCGGGCGCACCGGCCGTTCGTGCCCACACCGGCGGGGAAGCCGGTCGGGGCCGCCATGTTCCAGTCGCTCCTTTCATGAAATTCCGCCTTTCCGTCCTGGCGCAGGCCACCGCCTGCCTCGCCATCGCCGCGTCCCTGCCCGCAGCCGCCCAAACCCCCACGCTGGCCGACAGCGTCGTTACCGCCAACCGCACCCAGCAGCCGGTGTCGGACCTGCTGTCGGACGTGTCCATCGTCGACCGCGAGACGATCGAGCGCAGCGGCGCGGTCGGCCTGGCCGACATCCTGGCGCGCCTGCCGGGCGTGGAGATCGCCCGCAACGGCGGCCCCGGCACCACCACCAGCGTGTTCCTGCGCGGCGCCGAATCGCGCTTCACCGCGGTCTACCTCGACGGCGTGCGGCTCGACTCGCAATCCACCGGCGGCGCAATCTGGGAGCAGATCCCGCTGGCGCAGGTCGATCGCATCGAAGTGCTGCGCGGCCCGGCCGCCGCGGTCTACGGCTCCGACGCCATCGGCGGCGTGGTGCAGATCTTCACCCGCAAGGGCGAGGCCGGTTTCCGGCCCTATGTCGGCGTCGGTGCCGGCACCCACGACACCCGCCGGCTGGAAGCCGGGCTGAGCGGCGCCACCGGTGTCGACAACGCGATCGACTACTCGCTCGGCGTGGCGCGCGAGATCAGCGACGGCTTCAACAGCCGCATCGCCGCCAACGCCAACCCCGACAAGGACGGCTACCGCAGCACCTCGGCCAACGCACGGGTGGGCTTTCGCATCGACCCGCGCAACCGCCTGGACGCCACCTTCCTGGCCAACGACCTCGATTCGCAGTACGACAGCACCACCCGCCGCAACGACGACCACAACCGCCATTCGCTGCGCACCGCCGGCCTGACCTACACCGGCCAGTGGACCGACTTCTGGAAAGCGACCCTGCAGGCGACCAACTCGCGCAGCCGCTACGAGACGGTGCCTTCGCCCTATCTCACCAAGACCGACCTGCGCAACTACCTGTTCCAGAACGAATTCCGTTTCGGCGAGCAGTTGTTTACCGTCGCACTGGAGCGCCGCGAGGACCGGCTGGAGAACAACCCGATCGACGCCAAGCGCGCACAGAACGCGGTCGCGCTGGGTTACGCGGTGAAGCAGGGCGCGCACTCGCTGCAGCTGCATGCGCGGCACGACGACGACAGCGAGTTCGGTACCAAAGACACCGGCAGCGCCGCCTACGGCTACGCCTTTAATCCGCAATGGCGCGCGTCGGTCTCGGCCGGCACGGCGTTTCGTGCGCCCACGCTCTACCAGCGTTTCTCGAAGTACGGCACGCCGACACTGCAGCCGGAAAGCTCCCGCAACCTGGAAGCCGCGCTGCATTGGGCGCAGGGTTCCAGTAGCGCCAGCGCCACCATCTACCGCAACAAAGTCGACAACCTGATCCAGTTCACCAGCGGCGTCAGCTGCCCGCTGGGGCAACGTGTCGAAGGCTGCTACCGCAGCGTCGCGCACGCCGAATACGAGGGCGTGACCTTCGCGGCGGCACATCGCTTCGAAGGCGTCTCCCTGCGCGGCTCGCTCGACCTGCAGGATCCGAAGGACCTCGACACCGGGCGCCAGCTGGCGCGCCGCTCCAAGCGGCACGCGGTGCTGGGTGCCGACACCCGCGTCGGCATGTTCGACGTCGGCGGCGAGCTGCAGGCATCCGCCAGCCGCTGGGACAACACCGCCAACACCATCCGCCTGGGCGGCTACACCCTGTTCAACCTCTACGCCACCACCCGCATCGCCCGCGACTACAGCGTGGTGGCGCGCATCGACAACCTCGCCGACAAGTCCTACCAGCTGGCCAACACCTATGCGACGCCCGGCCGCGTGCTGTACGTGGGCGTGAAATGGGCGCCGCAGTAAACGTGGCTGCAAACGCCGCGGACGCACCGGCACCGGCGCGCTGCGCTGCGCTGCTGGTCGCCGCCCCGGCGTCCGGCCAGGGCAAGACCACGGTGGCCGCGGCGCTGGCCCGGCTGCATGTGCGCGCCGGCCGCCGGGTGCGGGCCTTCAAGGTCGGCCCCGACTTCCTCGATCCGTTCTGGCTGGAAGCCGCCACCGGCGCGCCGGTGCATGCGCTCGACCTGTGGATGGTGGGCGAGGGCGGCTGCGCGGCGCAGCTGCATGCGGCGGCCCTCGAGAGCGACCTGATCGTGATCGAAGGCGCCATGGGCCTGTTCGACGGCGACCCGAGCGCGGCCGACCTGGCCGAGCGCTTCGGCGTGCCGGTGCTGGCGGTGATCGACGCCGGCGCCATGGCCGGCACCTTCGGCGCGCTGGCGTTCGGCCTGCGCCACTACCGGCCCGGCCTGCCCTGGGCCGGGGTGCTGGCCAACCGGGTCGCCAGCCTGCGCCACGGCGGCATGCTGCAGGCCGGCCTGCGCGACGCCGGCGACTGGCTGGGTGCACTGCCGCGCAGCGCCGACTGGGCATTGCCGGAGCGGCACCTGGGCCTGGTCGCCGACCTGCCGCGGGCCGATGCCCTGGCGCGCATCGACGCCGCCGCCGATGCGCTGGCCGCCACGCCGCTGGCCGCGCTGCCGCTTGCGCGCTGGGCGGTCGACTTCGCCGCGCCTGCCGCGGCGCCGGCCTGCGAACGGCTGCTCGACGGCCGGCGCATCGCGGTGGCGCGCGACGCGTCGTTCGCCTTCGTCTACCGCGCCAACCTCGACACGCTGGAGGCGCTGGGCGCGCAGCTCGCGTTCTTCTCGCCGCTGGCCGGCGAGCCGCTGCCGGCCTGCGATGCGGTGTGGCTGCCCGGCGGCTATCCGGAGCTGTATCCGCAGCAGCTGGCCGCGGCCGCCGCCACCCGCGCTACCCTGGCCGCGCACATCGAAGCCGGCAAGCCGGTCTGGGCCGAGTGCGGCGGCATGATGGCGCTGATGGACGAGATCTGCGACATGGACGGCCACAGCCATCCCGGCTGGGGCCTGCTGCCCGGCAGCACCCGCATGCAGCGCCGCCTGGCGGGGCTCGGTCCGCAGCAGCTGGTGCTGCCGGAAGGCACCCTGCGCGGCCACACCTTCCACTATTCGACCGCCGCCTCGCCGCTGCCGGTGGTGGCGCGCACCGCGCGGCCCGACGCCGCCGTGGCGCCCGATTCGGGCGAGGCGGTGTATGCCCATCTCGGCATACGCGCGAGTTATTTCCACGCCTGGTTCGCGTCGTCGCCCGACGCCATCGCGGCACTTCTGGGGAGCAGGGCATGACGGTACGCAGCGAACTGGTTCTGGGCGGGCAACGCAGCGGCAAGTCGCACCATGCCGAACAGCGGGCGCAGGCCTGGCTGGCGGCCGACCCGGCGCACCGCGTGGTGTTCGTGGCGACGGCGGAGGCGGGCGACGGCGAGATGGCTTCCCGCATCGACCGCCACCGCGCCGACCGCGCCGCGCGCCTGCCGCGCGCCGACACGGTCGAGGAGCCCCGCGCGCTGTCGGCCACCATCGCGGCGCGATCCGACGCCCGCACCCTGCTGGTGGTCGACTGCCTGACGCTGTGGCTGGCCAACCTGTATCCCACCGACGATGCCGACATCGCCTGGAAGACCGAGACCCTGGCCGGCGTGGTCGCCGCTGCCGCCGGGCCGGTGGTGCTGGTGTCCAACGAGATCGGGCTCGGCGTGGTGCCGATGGGCCGCGAGACACGCGCCTATGTCGATGCGCTGGGCCGCATCAACCAGCGCATGGCCGCCCTCTGCGAGCGGGTGGTGCTGGTGGTGGCGGGGCTGCCGCTGGTGGTGAAGGGATCGGCGTGACGAAGATGAAGCGCAGGGCCCCAGCGCTGCTGCTCGCGCCGGTGTTCGCGGCGCTGCTGGCGGTGGCGACGCCGCTGCGCGCGGCCGATGCGCCGACCGCGCCCGCCGCCGTCACCGACGGCCGCGGCCGCACGGTGGCCCTGCCGCGCGCGCCGCAGCGCATCGTCAGCCTGCTGCCCTCGCTCACCGAGAGCGTCTGCGCGCTCGACCAGTGCCAGCGCCTGGTCGGTGTCGACCGCTATTCCAACGCGCCGGCCTTCGTGCGCGGTCTGCCACAGGTGGGCGGTGGTATCGATCCGAGCATCGAGGCGATCGTCGCCCTGAAGCCGGATGTCGTGCTGCTGGCGGTGTCGTCGCGCGCCAGCGCCCGGCTGGCGGCGCTCGGCATCACCGTGGTGGCGCTGGAGCCCAAGACCCATGCCGACGTGCGCCGGGTGCTCGGCCAGCTGGCCACGCTGCTCGGCCTGCCGCCCGCATCGGCCGAGCGCCTGTGGCGCGAGATCGACGCCGGCGTGGAGGCCGCGGCCCAGTCGCTGCCGGCCGCCGCGCGCGGCACCCGGGTGTATTTCGAGGTGAGCCGCGGGCCGTATGCGGCGGGCGAGTCCTCCTTCATCGGCGAGACGCTGACCCGCCTGGGCGCGCGCAACGTGGTGCCGGCCTCGCTCGGGCCGTTCCCGCGGCTGAATCCGGAATTCGTGGTGCGGGCCGATCCGGACCTGATCATGGTCGGCAACCGCAGCATGCAGGCGATGGCCGCCTACCCCGGCTGGCAGGCGATGCGGGCGGTGAAGACCGGCCGGGTGTGCGTGTTCGGTCCGGAGGTCTCCGATGTGGTAGTGCGCCCCGGCCCGCGCATGGCCGAGGCCGCGCGGGCGATGGCCGGCTGCCTGTCGGACGGCGCCGGCAAGCCCGGCACCGCCGCCAGGGCCGGAAAAACCGGATGAGCCCCGCATGACCGCTCGCCTGCAGCGCCGGGCCTGGCTGCTCGGCGCGCTGCTGATCGGTGCCGCCTGCCTGCTGGTGGTGCTGGGTGCGGCGGTGGGCGCCACCGGGCTGGAAAGCCTGCAGGCGATGCGGCGCGACCCGGTGGCCTGGCAGATCGTCTGGGACATCCGCCTGCCGCGCACCCTGGGTGCCTGGGTGTGCGGCGCGCTGCTGGGCCTGGCCGGCGCGGTGGCGCAGGGGCTGTTCCGCAATCCGCTGGCCGAGCCGTATCTGCTGGGCAGCGCCTCGGGTGCCTCGCTCGGCACCGCGCTGGCCCTGCTGGCGGCGGGGCGGCCGACGGCGCTGTCGGCATCGCACGACTGGCTGGTGCAGCTGGGCGTGACCGGCGCGGCCTTCGT
>JAKONS010000125.1 GCA_022701845.1 Burkholderiaceae bacterium | reverse complement strand
GGCCGGGCAGGATGCCGCCGTGGCCCGGCTTGGCGCCCTGGCTGAGCTTGATCTCGATCATCTTGACCTGCGGGTCGCGGGCGTTGGCGACGAACTTCTCCTCGCTGAAGGTGCCGTCGTCGTTGCGGCAGCCGAAGTAGCCCGAGGCCACCTCCCAGATCAGGTCGCCGCCGTGCTCCCGGTGGTGCTTCGAGATCGAGCCCTCGCCGGTGTCGTGTGCGAAGCCGCCGGCGGCCGCGCCCTTGTTGAGCGCCAGGATCGCGTTGGCCGACAGCGAGCCGAAACTCATCGCCGAGATGTTGAACACGCTCGCGTGGTAGGGCTGGGTGCAGGGCTCGACCGAGTTGGAAGGATGGCCCGGCTTGCCGCCGATCCACACCCGGAAGTCGTGGCCGGCGAGCTTGCTGGGCGCCATCGAATGGTTGATCCACTCGTAGCCCTGGTGACCGGTGTCGAGCTGGGTGCCGAAGGGCCGGTTGTCGGGCTCGCCCTTGGCGCGCTGGTACACCAGCGAGCGTTGCGCCCGCGAGAACGGCATCGACTCGGTGTCGTTCTCGATGAAGTACTGGCGGATCTCCGGGCGGATGTATTCGAAGGCGAAGCGCAGATGCCCCAGCACCGGGTAGTTGCGCAGGATCGCATGGCGCTGCTGGGTCAGGTCGTGGCAGCCCAGCACCACCAGCGCCAGCGCCACGCCGGTGGCCAGCCACCAGCCGATGCTGTGCAGATCGTGCAGCGCCAGCAGCGCCACCACGGCCAGCACGCACAGCCCGAAAGCGCTGTAGCGCACCGGGTAGCGGCCGAGGCCGCGGCGGGCGCCGGGGGCGGGGGAGGAAGCGGTGGACATCGACGGTCTCCTGTGGAGGGCGGGCAGCGCGGGCCGGCGGCACCTCGGTAAAATGCGGCTCTTGTCGCGCCTGCGCGCCCCGGGGCGTCAGGCCTGCGCGGGCCGGGCAGGAGGCGATGATAAGGAGACCGTGTGTCTTCCCGGCGATGCAGGCCGGCTGCGCACACCAGGCCGTGCCGCCCGTCTCTCGCCTCCTGCCTCGGCCCCGCGCCTTCGCCCTGCCGGGTTGGGCCGGTCGATCTCCACGCCTTCATTTCCAGAAACTCCCATGACCGACGCCACCCTCGCCCCCGACGCGCCCGAGCCGATGACCCCGGACGATTTCGACGCGCTCGACGACATCCTCGACGACCTGCGCGAACGCCGCCCCGACACCCCGAGCTGGGAGGTCTGCGACGGCTTCCTGGCCGCGGTGGTGTGCTGCCGCCGGCCGCTCGGCCTGGACGAGGTGCTGCCCCAGCTGCTCGGCGAAGGCGCCGCCCCGCCGGCCCCCGGCGCCGCGCTGGCCGACGGCGCTGCCGACAGCATCTTCTCGGGCCCGGTGCAGCAGCGCCGCTTCATCGAGCTGTGGCAACGCCGCGCCGACGAGATCGCCTACGCGCTCGACCATCCCGCGGCCAGCCTGGAAGACGAGGACAGCTTCCAGCCGGAGGTGCTCGACATGGTCGGCGCCATCGCCGCCATGCCCGAGGAGGAGCGGGCCGACATCGCCCCGGAAGACATCCCGGCCATCGCCCAGACCTGGGCCATGGGCTTCATGGCCGCCACCCAGGCCTGGCCGGAGGAATGGGCGCCGCCGCGCGACAAGGAAGACGCCGAACTGCTGGCCGAGACGCTCGACTGCATCGACCAGCTCACCGGCCCGGACAGCGGCGAACTGGAAATCCCGATGTTCGACGAGAACAGCCCGCCGAGCATCAGCCGCGACCGGCTCGACGCCTATGGCGAAGCGATCTGGGCGGTGTACGACCTGCGCCGCTTCTGGAAGAGCTACGGCCCGCGGGTGGCCTCGGTGCGCAAGGAGGCCGAGCCCGGCCGCAACGATCCCTGCCCCTGCGGCAGCGGAAAGAAATACAAGAAGTGCCACGGCGCCTGAGCGCCCCGAGCGCCGCGTGACCGATAGCGCGACGCTCCCCGGCCCGCGGCTGCGGGTGCTGCGGCTGGCGGCGGTGCTGCCGGCGGTGCTGCTGGGCCTCACCGGCGCGGCATGGCTGGCCGCCGGCTGGCGCGAGCAGGCGCTGGCCGCCGAGGAAGCCCGGCTGCTGGCCGACCGCACCGTCGACATGGCCAACGAACGCATCCAGCGGCATTTCGACCTGGCCATGGCGATGGGCGGCCTGCTGCGGGTGGGCGAGGGCCTGTCGCGGCGCGAGTTCCACCAGCAGTTCGAGATGCAGGCGATCGCCGAGCGCTTTCCGGCGGTGGTGGCGCTGCAGTACGCGCCGGTGGTGCTGGCGCGCGACCGTGCGCGCTTCGAGGCGGCGGTGCGCGCCGACCGCAGCATGTCGCCGGCCGGCTATCCGCGTTTCGCCATCCACCCGGCCGGCGACCGCCCGGTCTACATGCCGATCCTCTACAACGAGCCGATGGGCGCCAACGAGCGCGCCTTCGGCTTCGACGCCAGCTCGACCCCGGCGCTGCGCGAGGTGCAGGAGCGGGCCCGCGACAGTGGCTGGCCCGAACTCTCCGGCCGCACGACGATGGTCCAGGGCGGACGCGGCGTGGTGCTGCGCTACGCCGTTTACCAGCGCGGCAGCCGCGCGGTCACCGTGGCCGAACGGCGCGGCACCTACCGCGGCCAGCTGGGCGTGGTGATCGACACGCCGCAGCTGATGGACGGCCTGCTGCCGCCGGGCGCCGCGCACTGGCGGGTGCGCATCGAGGACATCGGCCCGGTCGACCGGCCCGCCGACGCCGATCTGTTGTTCGACAGCGCACCGCAGGCCGATTCGCAGGCCCGCCGGACGCCGTCGCCGCTGCTGCGCCGGCTCGACGTCGGCGGCCGCCGCTGGCGCTTCACCTTCGACCACGACGCCGGCCTGCCCTGGCTGCGGCCGGTGCCGCTGGCGGTGCTGGCCGGCGGCACCGCGCTGTCGCTGCTGCTGGTGACGATCGCCCGGGGCTACCGCCGCAACTACGACACCGTGGCGCAGCGCGAGCGCCGCAGCCGCCACGACGCGCTGCACGACTACCTGACCGGCCTGCCGAACCGCGGCTTCTTCGAGCAGGCGCTGCGCCGTGCCGTGCAGCGCGCCGGCGAGCGCGGCGAGCAGCTGGCGCTGCTGTTTCTCGACCTCGACCATTTCAAGCGCATCAACGACCTGCACGGCCACCCGATGGGCGACGCGGTGCTGCGCACCGTGGCCGGGCGCCTGCAGAACGCCCTGCGCGGCGGCGACACGGTGGCACGCCTGGGCGGCGACGAATTCGTGGTGCTGCTGCCGCAGACCGGCGAAGGCACCTGGCAGCAGACCGCGCAGCGGCTGCGCGACGCGATGGCGCATCCGATCGTCGAGGGCGACCTGCAGCTGTGGGTGACGCCCAGCATCGGGGCGGCGGTGTATCCGGACGATGCGGTCGACGCCGAGATGCTCATGCGTCGCGCAGACGGTGCCATGTACCGCGCCAAACGGGGGAGAAGCTACGAATAAACCTTCTGCGCGTCCCGATCTCGCACTTCCGGTCCTCGACGTACAGGCGTACGCCTCCGGTCCTCAGTGCGACCTCGGGCCTGCTCGACAACGGTTTCTTCGCAGCTTCTTCGACCCGCGCGCCGCCTTTCGCACAGAGGGGGAACTCGACCTGCGGTCGTCGTGTGGCGGATTTGGAAGGGGTAGTTGCGCGAGGGGAGGGGCTGCGGCGCGCAGGGCGGGCTCAGTGGTCCGCGGCGCGCAGTAGCGCCAGCAGGCGGTCGCGGGCGTGCGCCACCGTGGCGGTGCGGACGGCGGCGCGGTCGCCGGGGAAATGGCGGGATTCGGTGACGATGGCGCCGGTGGGCAGGGCGAAGCCGAACCAGACGGTGCCGACCGGTTTTTCGGGGCTGCCGCCGGAGGGGCCGGCGACACCGGTGACGGCGATCGCGGCATCGGCCTGCGCATGGGCCAGGGCGCCGGCGGCCATGGCGGCGGCGACCGGTTCGCTGACTGCGCCGTGGGTGGCGATCAGGTCGTCGTCGACGCCCAGCAGCTCGTGCTTGGCGTCGTTGGAATAGGTCACGAAGCCGCGCTCGAACCAGGCGCTGGAGCCGGCGAGGGCGGTGCAACCGGCGGCGATGGCGCCGCCGGTGCAGCTCTCGGCGGTGGCCAGCATCCAGCCGCGCGCCTGCAGCACCGCGGCCAGCGGTTTCCAGGTGTCGGCGGCGGCGCGGTCGGCTTCGGCGGCCAGGAGGTCGTGTTTCATGGGAAGAGAGTTCTCCAGCCGGCCATCACCAGCAGGGTGAGGAATGCGGCGACGAAATCGTCGGCCAGGATGCCGAAGCCGCCGCGCGGGCCGAAGCCGTGGAAGGTGCGGTCGGCCCAGCCCACCGGGCCGCGCTTGACCGCGTCGAACACGCGAAACAGCACGAAGGCGACCAGCTGGGTCCAGAAGCCGGCCGGCATCACCAGCCACAGCACCAGCCAGAAGGCCACCAC